>CAZYUW010000074.1:0-19568 GCA_964650685.1 uncultured Nitratifractor sp. | reverse complement strand
GCTTTGTTGGTGAATGTCGCCGCGAGTATAGAGCCTGGAGACTCCCCGAGAAAAAGCAGAGACAGGTAGCGAATACTTAGAGCGAATGTTTTACCACTACCGGCGGACGCGGATAGAGCGAGAAAGGGTTTGAAAGATTCCGTACTTTTCACGACACACCACCCGATATCGATTTCACGACCATCACAGATACTCTCCTCTTTCGCAAAGCAGCGCGTATGGACAGTATCTGCATTTGTTCAGCTCCTCACATCTCAAAGCCTCAAAGCTCTCCGTCTCTACCAACTCCCGTATATGCTCCATCAAAATCGCGTTTTTTTCCTCCGGTGCACTATATGGCTCGAATGTGCCGTTTTCGAATAGTTTGACGAAAAAAGGCTGAGGATCGGGGTATATATGGCTCACTATAGTCTGGTAGATGCTCATCTGAAAATCCTCCAGCTTCTCCAGATTGCGCGTTCGATTGGCGGCGGCAATCGATCCACTCTTGTAATCGAGTATCATCGTCTCGTCGCCTCTTCTAT
Source organism: uncultured Nitratifractor sp. (assembly GCA_964650685.1). GTDB lineage: Bacteria > Campylobacterota > Campylobacteria > Campylobacterales > Sulfurovaceae > Nitratifractor. Next base: position 19,044 of record CAZYUW010000074.1, on the reverse strand, counting down.
CTATTCGATCCACTTTTCCCGCAAAACCCAATCCACCTATCTCTCCCTTTATGGGCATTTCGCACTGTTCTACTATCCAGCCTTCCCGAAAATGTTTTACCTGAACGGCCACAAAAGCCCTGAGATGTTCGCTCCAGAGCTTTTCGAGATATCTGGCGCGCGCGCTTTTTTCGCCGAGCATGCCGGATATGACCGCTTCGAGCTTTTCGGACATCTCCTTTTCGTCGTCGAAAGCCCCGTTTTCACTGAAAAGCACCCTGAGAGCCTCATGCAAAAACCTTCCCTCGTTTATCTCTTCTTCTCTCTTCTCCTGGAGTTTTTCTATATATCTATAGTAAAAACGCCTCTTGCAGGATAGCCATATTTTGAGCATCGTAGGCGACCATTGCAGGCGGCTGGCATCGAATCCTCTCACGACAGGATCCGGAACCGTCACGGAGGTGTCCGATCTTCCCGGATAGAATGCGTCGGCATCTACCGTTACGGCCCTGCCCTCGTTCAGACCCAGCTCATATACAAAACGACTCGGAAGTGTGCTGTCTGAAGCAACATATATAATGACATTTTTACGACTCTTCTCCAGAACTCTGGCGTAGTACTGCTTCTGCATCGCTTCACGATCCGATCTGAGAGGCAATCCGGCCATTTTTCTGACCCGAGAATCCAAAAACCTCTCTTTGCCTACCGGGGCAGGCACTCTGCCTTCGTTGAAATCTACGATCACCACTCCTTCGAACTCCAGGGCTCTGGTTTCCAGTACTCCCATGACAGTCACTCTGCCACCTCCGACATCATCTTGTCGGATATTGTCAATCTGACGCAGCCACAAAAACAGCCACTCTCTTAGAGAAAATCTCTCTGTGGCAAAAACTCTGGCGAATCTGAACGCAGCCTCATCCGTATCGGAACCATCGGTATCCGTCTCGATGGATTTTTCGAGAAGATTCCATGCCTTGTGCGGATCGCTCAACCACTCCAGAAAGGAGTCCACACCCATGACCGAGGTAGGGGAAAGCTCTTCGGAAAGCGGCTCTACACCACAACTGCGCAGCATATCTTCGGCGCACTCGTCACGACGCCGCCAGTATATGTCCAGATTTCGAAGTATTTTGCATGCTGCCTTCTGACAATAGTCGAAACCCATCGCGAAATTGAGATTACCGGCCCTGTCGTATATACGCATGGCCTTGGAGAGCGACTCGTCAGGCAGTATCAACGCTATCTTTTCAGGAGCCATCCCATCGTCGATCATCTCCTCTATCTTCGCCAGAGCTGTCGCGATCTGCTCGAACCTTTCGCCCACGGCAAGCACTTCGGCCTCTATTTTCATTGGAATCTTCCTGGCAGTTATGATCTCTCCGCTGGCCATGTCGAAAAGAAGCTCCGATTCCGGCGGCAGATCTATGCCCATTTCACCGAAACGCTCGACAACCTTTTCGTTGAATCTGCTCGTCCTCATCTCTATCCACACTTCGATATACGAAGAAGCCTCTTTCAGCAACCGCAGTTCAAATCGACTGGGATAACCCTCGATATGGACTACGATTCTGGAAAACGCGCCGAGGAACTTTTCGTTGAGTCTATACTCAGACGGTATGAACATTTTGTCGCTCAACGCTCTCTGGGACAATATAGCTCTGTAGTTTTCACGCAACCTTTCGAGTATGTCTATGTGCTCCGCATACTCCGCGTAGACATCGGAGTTTTTGAGTATATCCATATCTACAAGCTCCCAGGCGAGCTCTTCGAAAAATTTGAATATATCTCCACTGCCGCTGTAAAAACGGAGTATCTCTTTCTCGATCTTCAGGGACTCGAACTCTTCGAATCCGGCAGCTTTCCTCAACAAAACTATCCTCTGCAGAGGATCGACCATCGCCCTGCCAGGAACGACGGCCACTCTCTTTTCGAATTCATCCATCCTCATCAATGCCGGCGGCATCTCCGAACTGCCAGCCGACGAGGCGAGAAACTCACGAATAGCCCTGGAAGTCGGATAGATATGCAGTATGGACATCTGGCCTCTCTTTCGTGCTGCTGTGAAGATATTCTTTAGATACCGGAAATTATAGCGCAAAGAGAAAGGATATATCGAAGATACGATATAGAAAGCGAAACGAACATAACACGAAGAAAGAGGACGATCGGATGGGACACCTGCTTGATGTCCCAAGTGAAAAAGCGACGAGCCAAGGGTATCTCAGGGCTTCAGATACGCCTCCGTATCCATATACTTCACGGCATCACCCACCTGCGCCCTGACCCTCAGAATATATCTGCCCGGCTTTTCTATCTCTACATTTTTCAGGGTATAAAGCCCATCATTACCTTTGATATTTCGAAAACTCCTGTCGTCCTTTTCCGTGTGCGGTCTGGTCAACAAGAGTGAGACATTCGCGTCGTCGACACCTTTGCCGTTCAAATCACTTATGCGATAGGTTATTGTATTGCTCTTTTCAAGGGCGACGATCTTCCTGTCTTTGCGCTTCAGGTGTTTTGGCTTGAAATCTGACAACTTCATGCCGATCAGTTCGATTCTGTATCTATCGTCGAACAATTTTTCAGCCTCGAGTATTTCGTTGGCGCCTTTGTCCGCGACCTGGTATTTCATCATATACTCGTTGGACTCGTGTACCGGCATCCCTACGGTGGATTTGACCGTCCAAAAAGATAAAACAAATCCGATTGCCACGAAACCAAGTATCATATGCGGCCAGTAAGTTTTCTTGTCACTGTTTTTTGCCATATCTTATCCTCATATATAATGGTCGACCGAAATATACCCAAAAAACAAGTAAAGATCCAATATATACCGCCCAGGTAACAATCCGGATAAGCCAGCCCGACTCACTCTTGATCGTGTTTTCAAGCACCTTGCCGGACGCTTCCGCCAGCTCGTCGGCCAGCTCGGAGTAGGCCTGCACTACCGCGACATCGTATTTCGATCTTTGCGAGTTACTGTCTGAAGAGCTTATGATTTTGATGGCGAAATCTTTCACTCTGTCCGGATCGTAAGAGTTTCCAATCTTTTTATCGGAGGGTAGCAGACCGATTCTCTTGCTGTTTGGAGCGAAGAGAAAAATCACATACGGCTTGCTCAGCTCACTTTCGTACTTTCGGATATACTCGAACAAATTACCGTTTCTGGGGATGTGATCGTTTGTCGCTATGGCATACGCATTCACTCCCGTTTTGGCTTTCAGCTCCGATCCTATCTTCTCTATCAGTTCGGATGCCCTGGGTGATAAAAGGTGGTCATTTATCAGGAAATTCGCCGAGTACGCGAAAGTAGAGAGCAAAGCGAGCAAGATCGCTCTTGCCGCTTTGGTCATAATCTATCCAACAAACAGATGGTTTGGAGTCAGAACCGACCAGAGAGTTATGGCCGCCAGTATTATGAGTCCGAGAGTAAGGACTTTATCCATTATCTTTATCATGATTCCCACTCCTTATTTGGCATCTTGAAACGCGAACTTCGCATTCTCTTTGCTTATCTTCTTGACATTGTCGAGATTGCTCACGATCGGTGCTGGATCGTAGTAGTTGGTAGCATTCGCATTCTGCACCTTGATGGCCATGAATGTCAAAAACCCGAGAATGCTCAGCAACAAAACTGTCGCTATGAGCATGCCAAGTATCCCGTTGATACCAAACATACTGCCTTGTTTTTCTACTGTCATACCGACTCCTTTACTGCGTCAATGTATCTATATAGCTCTCGAGAGCTTTGACCTGTACAGGCGTAAATCGTCCCGGGAATGCTGGCATAACACCAATTTTACCCTTCTTGCCGCTGGCTATCATGGTTTTGACATCGTAGCCGTTTATTCGTGGAGCGACATTTGGCATACCTTCGCCTTTCTTGCCATGACATCCGGCGCATACGCCATACTCCGCGGGGGCCTCTCCTTTGAAACCTCCAGCTACATACGCAGCAGCCTTTTCAGCGGCAGCACCCTGAGCCAATCCAGGAGGCATACCGCCAGGGAAAGCGGCGATCTCGTTCTGACCTTTTTCTATGATCTGCAGGATCTGCTCTTTGGTACGGGCTTTGGTGAAATCCTGAGCCTTGCCGGAGAGTCCGTCGCCTGTTTCACCATGACATGGAGCGCACTGTACCAGAAAGATCGATTCGCCCATCTCTTTTAGCACTTCACCGGAAGCGTTTTTGTGCTTCTCTTCGAACTTGGCGTTGTATGCTTTGACCTCCTCGTTCCACTCACCTATCTGACTGTACGCATTCAGGGGATAACCGGCCAGCCAGTACCATGCGGCCCAGATTATAGTACCGAGGAAAGAGTACGCCCAACCAGCAGGCAGTTCATTCTTGTACTCCCCTATACCGTCCCAGTTGTCATCTTCCAGTTCACCGCTGACCGTGTCGGTCTTCATCTGCGCCATATACTTGGCGCCGACACCGAATGTCAAAACAGCGATCGCTATCGCACCAAGGAAGGTGATCATATTGACAGGATCGCTCAAGTCAATATGCATCTGCTTGATGACGACCAGCGTACCGGCTATCAGGATACCGGCCAGCACCAATCCTTTCACAATAAAAGAACCCATTTAATTCTCCTTATTCTCGTTCATTGTCTTGGGATTACTCTCTACGGGTCGATCGTCGATCTCGTCATTGAGAGCCATCTTTCCGTATTTTTCATAATCCCTTATGCCTTTCTTTTCACTGCGGTAGAGGTGCAGGATATAGCCATACAGCACGAAGGTCAAAAAGACCGTAAACGCGAACATGGCATAACCCTGTATCTCAGCTATAGACACGCTTCACCTCTACTTGAGACTATTCATATAAGCGATAATTGCTACGATCTCCGGGATCTCGCCCTGATCGACCAAAGCTTTTACATCTTTGTTCTTCATCTGGGCGGCAATCTTTTTGGCTTCTGGAAGCACTACCTCTTTGAAGTGCTTCTCGAATGCAGCTTTGCCCGGAGCTATCTCATCGCCATATGGAGTACCGAATACGGTTTTTACGGTCACTGCCTCCGCGTACGCGGTCTCTATGTCGGCGATATTTGTGAACATATGCTTATACGCAGGCATGATAGACTTGGGAACGACCGATTTGGGATCCCACATATGATTCTCATGCCAGTCGGTAGTCCTGTAGTTTCCTACACGGTGCAGGTCCGGACCGGTACGCTTGGAGCCCCACAGAAATGGACGATCGTATGCATACTCTCCAGAGAGAGAATATTGACCATATCTGTCCGTCTCTGACTTGAAAGGACGAATCAGCTGAGAGTGGCAGGCGATACAGTTGTCTTTTTTGTACACCTCTTTTCCTGCCAGCTGCAGCACGGTATATGGCTTGAGCCCTTTGATGGGGCGTGCAGCCTCGGCAAAGTTTGGCAGGATCTCAATAAGACCTGCGAAAGCGATTACCACGAAGACCCCTACCGCGAAGAGAAATGGATTTTTTTCCAACCAATGAAACATAATTTACCTCCTTTACGCCATAGGTGATCTGAATTGTGGCTCTTGCTCGAGCTTCTTGCCTGCCGTAGCCGTCATGAAGAAGTTCCACGCGAACATTGCGACACCTATCAGATAGAGCAGACCGCCGATAGCACGAATAGTATAGTATGGATACAAAACAGCGACTGTGTCGGTGAAGCTGTACATGAAGTTACCATACACATCGAACGCTCTCCTCATCATACCCTGGGTGATACCCGCGATCCACATGGAAGTGAAGTAGAGCACGACCGCGACAGTCTGAATCCAAAATTGTGCTTCCAGCAAAGACTTGCTGTATATCTCTCTTTTATAGACACGAGTAGCCATATGCATCAACGCTGCGAAGATCATGAACGCAACCCATCCAAGCACACCGTCATGAACATGACCAGGGATCCAGTCTGTAAAGTGCGCAATCGCATTTACGGATTTGATGGACTGGATAGGTCCTTCCAGCGTAGAAAGCATATAGAAGGTGGAAGCAAGTACCATAAATTTGATCAGAGGATTCTCTGTCAGCTGGTTCCACTCACCCTTCATCGTCAACAGCATGTTGATCGCGGATCCCCAGGATGGCAGGATCAGAACGACCGAAAAGATAGAACCCATAGTCTGCATCCAGTCAGGAACCGTAGACCAGAGAACATGGTGGCTGCCTGCCCACAGATATACGAACATCAAGCCCCAGAAAGAGAGGAGAGAGAGCTTGTATGAGTAGACGGCCTGACCCGACTCTTTTGGCAGGAAGTAGTATATGATCGCGATAATACCGACGGTAAAGACGAACGCAACGGCGTTGTGTCCCCACCACCACTGCACAAGCGCGTCATTGGTTCCGGCATACATGGATACAGAGTGATACCATGCTCCGAGACCTCCGGAGAAGAACATCGTAGGTACTTCCATATTGTTAAACAGATAGAGCATCGCTACCCCGAGGAATGTGGCTATATAGTACCACATGGATATATAGAGCGATTTTTCGCGTCTCATTCCGATGAGACCGAACATGATCACACCCCAGATTACCCAGATCACGACAATCAACAGATCCAGAGGCCACTCCATCTGTGCGTACTCTTTGCTCGCGGTGATACCCATACCCAGCGATACGACCAGCCCGGTAGCCGCTACGAGATAGAGCAGAAACTGAAGCTTTCCAAGAAACATCAGAAATCTGGATTCACCCATTGATACCTTCAGTACTCTCTGAGCAGAGTAGTAGAATGTGGCATAGATACCGCTTACCATAAATCCATAGACTACGACATTGGTGTGCAGCGGTCTCAGACGCGAAAATGTACCGTATTCGCCCAACAGGTAGTTGAGTTCAGGGTACGCCATCTGAGCCGCGATAATGACACCAATCAACATTCCGACAAATCCGAATATCACGGTTGTCCACATGTACAGATTTGCAACGGAATAGTCATATTCCAGTGCTGCATTTGACTGCATACAAGCCTCCTAAAAATATTTTTGTTACTACAACGTAACAGAGTAACAGGGTATTATAGGTGAGGAATGCTATAAAAAAACTTAAAATTATTCTCTTTTTGTAAGTGAACGAAAGTTAATATTTTATTTTAAGATAAATTTAATATAAATAGGGGGCTCATCGCCCCGCTTTGCCCTTGGCGCCCTGTATGGAGTGTATATACGCATAGTCTATCCCGATAGTTCTCTCTCTGGGAAGGTGTCTGCCGAGACGCTCGAGCATATCTTCGAAATCTTCGAAAAGATAGTTGGCCATGGAGCCTGGAATCGGATTGATCTCGTTTAGAATCAGCCTGCCCTCATGCACGAAAAAGTCACATCTGATAACACTGCCGAGAAACAGAGGATCGTAGATCCCGCGGAAAGCTCTCTCCATCTCCTCTCTCAAAACCTCGTCGACTACAGCTTCGGAGAGTGTAGAATCCCGAGAAAAATCCATATATTTCTTGTCGAAGTCGAGAAACTCATCCTTATGGGGCTCCTCCACTATCGAAAACTCCCACACCGATGTTTTGCATCCAGCCAGATTGTACTCCCTGATTCCCTCCACAAACGGCTCGATGAGCACTGTATCGTCGAACTCGAACGCGACATCGAGGGCGTAGTCGAGCTCCTTCTCGTCTCTGACGATACTCACACCTATTGAGCTTCCAAGACGAAGAGGTTTGATTATGAGAGGAAAATCTATCGAATCTTTCGCGGAGTTTTCCCTGGTGAGGATTTCGTATGGAAGCACATCTATCCCCAATGACGAAGCGTATAGTTTCGTATAGAGCTTGTTGTAACTTATAACGGATCCCTCCAGTCGAGGACCGATGAAATCGATATCGTAAAACTCCATCAGCGCGGCCATCTTGCCATCTTCGCCGTCTCTGCCGTGTATAAGGTTGAGTACCATATCGCAATCGATCTTCCTGTTGCCCATCACTCCACTGACAAAAAAGCCCCCTTTGGCGATAGAAACCTTTCTGCTTTTTTTATACTCTCCGGAACTGAAATATGACGATTTCATATTTTTGTTCTCTATCATATATATATCTCGTGATGAATCGACGAAAATGAATACTGTTTCGTGTTTTTTCAGGATTTTTTTCATCGTTATGGCACTGACGATACTGATTTCATGCTCGAAACTCGAAGCTCCGAATATAATGGCTATTTTCATCTTTTGCTACCTTTTTCCATTATTTGTTGTTCATCCGTCCTGTCAGAGACGAACGAGCCATCCACGCATATCGAATATCTCCTCTGTGACACTCATGGAGTGCCATCCGCTTCTGTCGAGATACATCAGTCTGCCGCCAAAACGACCGATGATATATGTCTCGTGATATATGGGGTACTCGCCGGAAGATATCGAACGAAATATCCCCTCCCACTCATCCGGATGAGAGTACTCTTCGAAGCTGTTGGAGTGCAATGCCGCCAAAGCCTCTCTGAGTCTCTCGTCCGCATGCAACCTGGGGCTGAGAGGGTACCACGCAGGATACGACACCACAGGATCTTCTATCAGTTCGGAGATATAGAGTCTGTCCTTTTTCAATCCACTCTCCGCTCAGAGCATGTCTCTGAACTCTCTGAATATATGCGAACTCTCGTGGGGACCTGGACTCGCTTCGGGGTGGTGCTGCACGGACATGGCGGGTTTGCCTCGATACTTTACTCCTTCGATCGTACCGTCAAAAAGATTTCTGTATGTCACCTCCGCCACTTCGGAGATCTCTTCGGGCACATTGTAGTTGTGATTCTGGGCGGTGATCTCCACTTTGCCGCTTTTGATGTCTTTGACCGGATGGTTGCCGCCGTGATGACCAAACTTGAGCTTGTGGGTATCATATCCGTGCGCTATGGAGAGCATCTGGTGACCAAGACATATGCCAAATATCGGTATCCTCGCGGCCAGAAGCTCGGATATCCTCTCTTTCTCCTCTCTGAGTATCAGTGGATCTCCCGGTCCATTGGAGAGAAATACGCCGTCAATCGCCCCCTCTTTGTACGCCTTGACGACATAGTATGCCGGGGTATCGCTGGGTATCACCTCGACCTCCATCCCGGCGCTGACCAACTCGTTCAATATGTTTCTCTTTATGCCGAAATCGTATGCGTATATTCTCTTCCGGGTTTTTGGAGTAGTATAAGAAAAACTTCTGGCGTCGTATTTGCCCTCTTTGTGGACATAGGCCTCTTTGGTGCTTACCTGCTCTATATAGTTTATCTCCTCGATACGCGGAGAGGACGAGAGTATCCTCGCGAGCTCTTTCTCATCGTCTATTTCCGTCGAAGCTATCATCTCCATGGCACCTTCGGCTCTGATCGTCCTGGTCAGATATCGGGTATCTATATCGCATATACCCATAACCCCATACCGCTTCAGCAGAGCCGCCAGACTCTCTTCGCATCTAAAACTGGAAGCTCTGTGTTGATACTGCCTGACCAAAATACCTTTACAAAAGGCCCCTCTGCTCTCCATATCCTGCATATTGCATCCGACATTGCCAATCTCGGGCATCGTAAAGGTGATAAACTGACCAGCATAGCTGGGATCGGTGACTATCTCCTGATATCCTGTCATGGATGTATTGAAAACGATCTCTCCGGTACTGGTGCCTTCGGCACCGAAACTCCTCGCCTCCAGAAAAATTCCATTCTCCAGATAGATAGAAACTTTTTTCATCGACTCCCCCTTTTACGCTTCTGTTCCGATACGATCATATCATACCGCGTTTTTTCAGCTCCTCTTCGTAAAGCCTCTCGTAAAGAAGCTCGTAATCCTGCGTTCCGGGGATTATTTCCCGCTCCATGTTTCTGATCTTTTTGTAGACTATGTCGTCTATCTCCTCATATGCGTCAGAAAACTCCTTGAACGCCTTGAAGATGACATTCTTGACCTGATTTTCGTTGACATCGTACTCTATGAGGTAATTTTCATACAATTCATCCAGTATGGTATGCGACAAATCGTTGTATCGATCGTCATAGTTTATGATCACACCATATTCCGGCGCAAGCTTTTTTTTGATCATGAAAAAGAGCTGTCTTTCGTCGGCGTTTTGAAACTCGATTTCGTCGTAATTCTCCTCTATGATCTCCTTGACTTTTTCATCCAGGGCTCTCTCTATCTTCAGGTTTTCATCTATCAGCTCTTTGGCTTTCATCGCTACGGCGTCTTTTCCCTTGGGAAGTCTCACGAAAGAGGCGTTCGCCAGATCTTTGGCTACCTTTCCCGCAACATATCCTGTCTGCTGTGCTTTCAATCTCATTACCGACCTTTTCCTGTCTATTTGGATATCTTTAAAATTATATCAGACAAAACGAAAAAGCTCCGTTTCACCCGACGGTACCATAACTCCACGCGCGCCTGCAGCGTGGACTGTCAACGAACAATCGTGTCTTCGCGCTCCGGAGATGTGGATATGATCCCTATTTTGGCGCCTATCAGCTCTTCGAGAACGGTAATATACTCTATCGCTTCCGGAGGAAGATCGTCGAAAGATCTGACACCCTCTGTCCTGTCCCAGCCCTTGAAGACTGTATATACAGGTTCGACCATATCCAGATCGTACGGAACATGCTCTATTCTTCTTCCTTCGAACTCATATGCTGTACAGACTTTGATCTCATCGAAGCCATCCAGAACATCCAGTTTCATCAGGGCCACACTGCTGACTCCGTTTATCCTGACCGCATGACGCATGGCGACAGCATCGAACCAGCCGCATCTTCTCGGTCTGCCTGTGGTCGTGCCGTACTCGTGTCCTCTCTCTCTCATCTTTTCCCCATCAGGTCCGAAATCTTCGCTGGGAAAAGGGCCGTTGCCCACCCTGGTGCAGTAGGCTTTGGCTATCCCGGTAACCCTGCCGATATCTCCCGGGCTCAGACCCAGACCGCTGCATGCACCGGCACTGACAGTCGTGGAACTCGTAACATACGGATATGTGCCATGATCTATATCGAGCATGGCGCCTTGCGCACCCTCGAGCAAAACTCTTTTATCGCTCTCCAGAGCCTGCCAAACCAGTAAAGTTGTATCTGTTATGAATGGTTCCAGCTTTTCCCTGTAGAACTCCAACTGACGCAGAAGCTCCTCTCTGTCCGGCAGCTCTATGCCCATCACATCGAACAGCGGCTTTTGGTAGTCGAACTGCTCCAGTATCTTGTCGGCCAACCTAGTGGGATGGTGCAGCTCCCCTACTCTGTGGCCTGTACGAGCCACCTTGTCGCCGTAGGCCGGACCTATCCCCTTGCCCGTCGTACCGATCGCTCTATTGCCTTTCATCCTCTCTCTGGCCTTGTCTATCGACGCGTGATAGGGCAGAAGCAGATGAGCTTTGTCAGATATGAAAAGTCTGCCTTCGAGATCTCCGAACTGAGACATCTCCTCTATGAAGTTTTCGGGAGAGAGTACTACGCCGTTTCCAACAATGTTTACCGCATTTGGGTTCAACACTCCGGAAGGAACGAGATGCAGGGCGTATTTCCGGTTATCGACGACAATGGTGTGTCCCGCGTTGTGACCGCCCGCGAAGCGGCAGACATAGTCGTGCGTCTGCGCCATATGGTCGACAATCTTCCCTTTTCCTTCGTCTCCCCACTGGAGACCTACGACCAGATCGGCTCTATTGGGCATGAGTATCCTTTTCCATTTTTTTGGCTACACAGGCATCCACATATATGGCGAAACCCGCGGCCTTTGTGCTCTCTATGATATACGAACCTCCCATGGCATAGAGAGAGTTGCCTTCGAACATTCTGAACAAAAGGGAGTCGTAGTACCTCAATTTGGCATAGTACAGAGGAGAGATCACCGTATTCGCATATCCGATAGATCGGGCTGTCTTTTCCAGGATTGCGAGTTCGGAGGCGATATCGTCCGGGAAAAGTCCCAGATCACGCATATCCTCTACACTGTGTATCCTCAACAGGCTCTCCATCCACTCATGGCCGGAATCGAGGATCTTCTCTATGTTTACACTCTTCATATCCTCCAGTGCAATGCCGTATTTGTCACTCAACAGTTTGGGTATCGCAATGTTGGCGATCTGAAGTACCGGTTCTATTCGCTGAGCCCTCAGCAACTCTATGCATACGCCACACACATCGGTCAACTCTCCGTCGAGAGACTCTGCTCCTATCTGATACCTCTCTCTGGTCGGAAACTCGTATACCGGCTGTATATAATACCATCGCGCAGAATCCATGCTTCTGCTCAACCTCTTGGTAGCTATGCGAACGACATCGGCCGTAGAGTCGGCCCTGAGGCTCACCTCGTGATTTTGCGCATCGTTCAGACGCACCAGTTTGGAGGTGTCTTCGAAGCTCTCGTGCTGGTGATACGAAAACAGAGGCGTCACGATCTCTTTGTACCCTCTTTGTTCAAGCAGTTCGGCGGCGCCATTCTCGATAGAACGCTTCAATCTGGCGCTCTCTCCAAAGTAGAGACGACTTCCGCTCGGTATTTCGTGTTCGAATATCATGTACCCGATCCCCCGAAATACACTTCACTGAATATGCGGGTAGCGCTGCCGTCATATTTCCTGCGCCCCATATCGTTCAAAGTCATCTCGATCGCATTTACGACCCACGCCGCCTCATGTACAGGTATGAGACCCATCTGATTGATTCTGAACAGTTTGCCTTTCAGATGATCCTGTCCACCTGCCACATTGACGCCATATTTTATTTTCAGATTTTTCCTTATGCTTTCGGCACTCTCATCGACAATCGCGCTCATCGACGGCGCGGGGGTAAGCGGGTAGAGCGTCAACCCTATCCCTTCCAGGGCAGCCGATGTGGCTGCCGCTCTGACAGAGGTGCTTCTATAGAGCTCCTCCAGGCCACCTGCTTCGTCTATGGCTTCGAAAACGGCATTGAGCCCTGTTATCAGCGTAGTCGCGGCTGTGTAGGAAGTTGTGTTTTTGCGTTGGCTCTTGATCTCTCCAGCCAGATTGAAATAGTAGTCCTTTCCGCTTCCTATTCTCTCTATCGCGGCCAGACTGAGACCCAGCATGGCCAATCCTGGAGGAAGCATCAAAGCCTTCTGGCTTCCAGCTATGAGAGCATCTATATTACTTACATCCAGCGCTTCGACCCCAACCGCGGTTATTCCGTCAGCGATGATAGCGATATCGGGATTGATGGATTTTGCCTTTTTCGCGATCTCTTCCACGGGATGGCGAAGACCTCCGGCGCTTTCGCATATCTGAATACAAATAGTATCTATATCTTTGTGCTCTCTCAAAGCCTGTTCGATATCGTCTGGATCCGCCGGGGTATTCCAGTCATATTTCAGCTCCACCAGATCGAAACCGTGCGCCTCTACTATACGACCGAATCTCTCTCCAAATTTGCCCGCGTTTACGCACAGCGCTTTCTTTTTGCACAGATTGACTACGGCAGCCTGCATAGCGCCTGTACCACTACTGGCCAGCATGATGCACTCTTGCATTCCCATCAGCTTCTTAAGGCCATTTCTGGCTTTTTCGAAAATAGCTTCGAATTCAGGGGTTCTGTGATGCAGTGTCGGGGACGCCATTGCCAGACGGACAGACTCCGGAACAGGTGTGGGACCGGGCGTGAACAAAAGCATATTCCATCCTTTGAATATTGTGGATTCGACGGAACGATATCCGCCGATACAAAAAGCTAAGAGAGCGCGGACACACCGCCCTTGCATCTCCAAATAACAAATCGCAAGATTATATCCAAAAAGAGGTTATGTAGCGTTGGAGCGACACAAAACCAGCACGCAAGGCACTCGATAATATGATGAAAAAACAGAGATATCCGGCTTTTTAGCTACAGTACAAAAAAGAGAAAAATACCGGATATGGCAAATATCCATACAGCCTTCTCTATCTCCGCGACTTTTCCCAGAAATATTTTTGCCAATGCGTACATAATGGAGCCAAACATCAGACCGTCAGTTATGGAGTATGTCAACGGCATCATCAGCACGATGAAAAAACTACCAACCATTGCCGCCTTGTCGCTCAAGTCTATCTGTCCCAGCTCGGAAAACATCAGCATGCCGACTATGACGAGAACGGGATAGATGGCGGAATCCGGGATGGCCTTGAAAAACGGGAGCATAAAGAGTGTCGACACAAAAAGCAATCCAGTGAAAACTGCCGTCAGACCGGTACGGCCTCCGGCCTCTACGCCCGCGGCGCTCTCAATGAATGCCGTTGTACTGCTGACACCAGCCAATCCGCTCATGACGGTTGCGGCAGCATCGGCTTCGATCGTCCTTTGGAGCGATACGGAGTGCTCTTTGCCAAAGAGTCCCGCCCTGGTCCCTATGCCGGCGAGAGTACCCATGGTGTCGAAAATATCTGTAAGCAAAAATGTGAGAATGACAGGGACAAAAGAGAGTGACAGCGCATGGACCAAATCCACCTTGAAAGCTATAGGAGCCATAGACGCCGGCATCGAAAAGATTCTATCGGGAACCGGAGAGATGCCAACCAGCCATGCAAACAGGGTCACGATCGCTATGCTTATCACGAAAGCCCCTTTGACACCCCTGAGAACCAGTATAGTTGTCAATACCAGAGAAAAGAGACCAAGCTGCAATCTAGGATCATGCAGATCGCCCAGAGATACGAGAGTGGCGTCGGAGTGTACCACCAGACCCATCTGTTTCATTCCTATAAACGCTATGAACGCCCCAATCCCGGCACTGACAGCTCTTTTGAGATTCATGGGAATAGTCTCTATCATCCATCTCCTCAGAGGTGTTACGCTGATAATCACATAGAGTATCCCGGATACAAATATTATGCCCAGTCCCGTCTGCCATGGAATACCCATACCTTTGACCATCCCGAAAGAAAAGTAGGCATTCAGACCCATTCCTACACTCATCGCCACGGGAGTATTTGACCATAGTCCATTCAGCACGGTAGAGATTATCGTCATTACCGCCGTAGCCGTAACGAGCGCGTCGAAAGGCATTCCAGACTGACTGAGTATCGCGGCATTGACAGGTACTATATACATCATGGCCAGAAATGTGCTCAATCCGGCGTTGAACTCCGTGGATATTTCGGCACCTTTCGTATTCAATCCCAGTACTCTCATCTATACTCCTTTCTATTTCGCGCATAAAGGCACATAGTGAAACTCTTTACCGTCAAAGAGTCCTTTGTCACTCAGTTTAAGCTCCGGAATGACGAGCAGCGCCATAAACGACAGAGTCATGAACGGTGCATCCAACCCCGACCCCAGTTTTGATTTGACAAAATGATTCAGCTTTTCATAGCTCTTCGCCACTGTCGAAGCATCCATATCGCTCATCAATCCCGCGACAGGCAGAGGCAAAATCTCGATATCGGCACCATCGGTCGCCACTATTGCACCTTTGGAGGAGATGACGGCATTTACTGCGCGGGCTATCACCTCGTCACTGCATCCGACAGCTATGATATTGTGCGAATCGTGTGCCACCGAAGAGGCTATCGCCCCTCTTGAGAGACCGAAATTTCTAACGAAAGCGATCGATGGGCGAGCCGAAGATTCATATCTGTTCACGACCGTGATTTTCAATATATCGTCTTCGATGCTGGGCAGAGTACCTGCAGTGGTCTTTTTCGTCTCCACAAGCTCTTCGATTGTGAAAAGCTCGTGGTCCAGAACATCTATGACCTCTATCCTCTCACACTGCAAAGAGTAGTCGAAATCATCGGGAGCACGAAGAGAGACACGAAAGAGATTTGGTCTATGCGTCCTGCCGGAAATCTCCATGAGAGAACGCCCCTCTCTCGCGACGGTATCCCCAGATATCACAGTCTCCAACACTCTGAAAGACTCCAAATCCTCCACAAGGACAAAATCGGCACTCTCTCCTGCTTCGAGCCTGCCCGTATCCATATTGTAATGCTCTGCCGGATTTATACAGGCTATCCGGAGAACATCGAATACATCATATCCCATTCGTACCGCTTCTACGACGAGATCGTTTATGTGCCCTTTCGACAGATCGTCAGGGTGCCTGTCGTCGCTGCAAAACATCACTCTGTCAGGAAAGCGCCCTATGAGAGGCGCCAGCGCATCGAAATTTTTTGCGGCCGAGCCCTCTCTGATGAGTATCTTCATTCCTTTTTCTATCTTCTCTTCAGCCTCTTCAAGAGAGGTTGATTCGTGATCCGTGGTTATTCCCGCGGATATATATCTGTCCAGATCGTATCCTCTCAACCCAGGAGCATGACCATCCACAGGCTTTCCTGCCCTTTTGGCCGCCTCTATCTTGGCTATCGTTTCTCTTTCTCCTTTGATGACGGCAGGAAAATTCATAACTTCACTAAGATATCCTATCTCATCGCGATCCAGCAGTGCCTCTATTTCGGACGGACCGAGTGTGGCACCATTTGTCTCGTAAGGTGTCGCAGGTACGCATGATGGAGCGCCGAATACGAAATGGAAAGGAACCTCGGCGGCATCCCTGAGCATGAAATCTATCCCCTCTTTACCGAGAACATTGGCTATCTCATGGGGATCGCTGACTGCTCCTACCGTTCCGTGCACGGTCGCGGCGGCTGCAAAACGAGAAGGAGTCAGCATGCTGCTCTCTATGTGGATGTGCGCATCAATGAAACCGGGAATCATGAAGCATCGACCTGCGCGGAACGGTATGCGCTCTATAGCGGATATTTTATCATCCCTCAATTCCACTCTGGCCGGATATATATCCCTCTTTTGAAGATCTACGAGATTGGCTTCGATCGATCTCAAAAAAATCCCCCCGTTAAAATCCAACTCATTCTTTTCTGATCCTCACCTCGACATCCTGAAAACAGGCATTGTCCCCGCATTCACTGCTCATAGAAGGTGTCAGAGCGTTCACTCCGGGAGTGCCGGCATATATGGATACGATATCTTCCCTGAGATCTTCGTCTATACGCACCACGAAAGAGCTCTCTCCATAATCCGAATAGATAGTTACGATCTCCCCATCCACAAATCCGGATGACGGATGTAGCCGCACGAAACTTTCTCCCGAAAAAAACTGAGTATTGAGCGACCTGGGAGACTTGGGGGTTATAAGTCTATAGAGATCGGTACTCTCCTCTCTGGGAGGGCGCAGCTTTCTGAAACGGGAGCTGTCTTCGACATAGTCTTCGAAATCGTCTATAAAAACGAACTCTTCTCCCCCCTCCTCTCCAAAACCGTCACTATATGGAAGATCCTCATGATCAGGACTGAGCAGATGACCATCTTTTTCATGACACTGACGCACCCAGCTCTCTATGATCTCCTTTTCGGATGGCAGTGGATCCATGCCCAGCCTGTCGAAGATCCCGGATACGAACATATACTCAGAAATACCTCTTTGACCATCATAGACTCTGTTCATCCTCTCTACATACGAATGGCCGTAACTCAAGCGGAGGTCGTCTTTTTCCATGAAACTCCTGGCGGGTATTACGATATTTGCCAATCTCGATGTAGCGTTTTCATAAAGACCGAAATATATGAGATCTTTCACCCGGGAAAGAGATCTAACTACACGATCGCTATTTGGCATAGATTCAGCAGGATTGCCGCCCTGGACGATAACACAATCGAATTTTTCGAATGGTGTCTCCACCATCGAGACGCGCGGAGTCTCGACTCTGAATGGATCACTGAAACCCTGCCTTGAATTCCCGAGATAACTGACACCGCATCCCTCTCTACCAAAAAGACCGAGTATTGCCGCCAAAGAATCGATAGCCCATGTGACATAGTGTCCTATAGTGTACTTCTGCACACCGGTACCGACAATAAACACGACTCTCCTGCCTATCATATGCCTCAACATATCCCCCATATCGTCCAGACTCGCGCCGATATGCTCCAGGATGGACTTGATGCGAAAACTTCTCGTAAAATCGTAAAACTCTTCGTAATCGGGGGCGAACTTTTCGAGCCACTCGTCGTTCTGGGAATCTTCCATGATTATAAATCTGGCCAAAAGTATCGCCAGATAGAAATCTGTTCTGGGTCTGATCTGCAGATGCAGATCGGCTTCTCTGGCCAGAGAAGTACGGACAGGATCGATCACTATGACTCTTTTTCCTTTGATGAATCTCATCAGATGAGAGTTTGTTACCGGAACATTCCTTCCCCACACAACGACGGTTTCTGCTCTGGCTATCTGCTCAGGAGGCAACTGTTTGATCACTCCTCTGCCCTCTTTTATGCCAAAGGCTCCGGCTGCGTCACAAAGGCTTCCAAAGGTCAAAGTACCTCCCGTCTTTTCCATCAGCAGATCGGTGACGCTCTGCATGACACCGAGATTTCCCGAGCCCCTCCACAGCAGCGAAGAGTCCGACGCTTTCAATATATCGGCTACCCTGTCGAGCGCTTCATCCATAGACACCTCGTTGCCGTCGATCATGGGAGCGTCTATTCTGGAGGCTTTATGGATATGTTTCGTCATGAGCGCGCATAGAGATCCGTTGCCGACAGGATGACCCGACAACGCCACGGGCTTGTCCGGCCTGTCCGGATCGCACACCATGGCGCAGGCGTCATAGCAGTCGAGTGGACAGGCTGTTCGTATCATTTTATCTCCACCTTCACCAGTGAAGAAAATCGGTATAACGGTTCGCTTATTATCTCCGCCTTGTATGAGGATATGAACTTTTCGTCCGTCTCTCTCCAGATGGAGTCGAATTTCAGATCACTCTTTTTCCCGTTGATCCATATCTCTTTTTTATCTATATCCTCGACCTCGTCCGGATCCAGATAGAGAGTCAATCTCGCCTTGCTCAAATCGTCGGCTATCGCCAGAAGCATACCGGGCACCGCATAGTCCCCCTTTCTAACTGGCAGTTTATAGAGGTAGAGCTTTTTCAGTCTGACAGATTTCTTGGATATGATATCTTTCAGGGACTCTATTTTGTATCTCATATCCAAAATCTGCTTTTTTAATGTAAGCACCTTTTCTCTGGTACTCAAATACTGATTTTTGGCAGCCACCATCGCACTGAAAGCGTTGTCTTTCTGGGTCGTGGACGCTGTGCTCATAGCAAGAACTCTACGATAATAACTCTCCTGTTTTTCGTATGCGCCCTTGAGACCCGG
>CAZYUW010000073.1:0-7580 GCA_964650685.1 uncultured Nitratifractor sp. | reverse complement strand
AGACAAGATTGGCCTCGACAAGCTTATTAAGGAAATAAAAAATGGTTCTTTTGTAATACCGGATTTTCAACGAGATTTTGAATGGCGTCCTGGGATGTCAGAGACTTAATAAAGTCGATTTTTATGGACTACTATATTGGGACACTTTTATTTTGGAAGGGGTCAAAAAAGAACTTTGACTATCTTTCTTGTCAACCACTTTTTGGATTTGATAATTCTGAAAAACAAGATCCTGAATATATTGTTTTAGATGGTCAACAGAGACTTACGGCAATTCATTATGCCTTTTTTGCACCGGATATTGATTTTCCAAATAGAAAAAACCCCTATTTATTTTTTGTTGATATTGAAAAACTTCTAGAAGAGGATTATGATGAAGCATTTTATTATGATCGCATGACAAGGAATAACAAATTTATCATTGAAACCCCTTCAGCTCAATATGAAGAAAATATTTTACCTCTCAAAGTTTTTGCAGAAGGTAGTTGGGGAGTTTCTGATTGGATTAAAGGGTACCGAGATTACTGGGAAGAACGAGTTGATAAATATGACCTTGAGAATGAAGAGTATGAGTTAGGATATACAAAACAAGATGCAAAAAAATATTATAACAGTGCAAGTGATCTTAGAAATATGTTTGAGGATTTACTCAGAAATTACGAAATTAGTTATATTGAACTTGATAGGGATATTGAAATAGCAAAAGTATGTGATATTTTCACCCAGATTAATAGCAAAGGAATTCAGCTTGATATTTTTGATCTTCTTAATGCTATGTTGAGGCCAAAAGATATTTTTCTCAAGAAAATGTGGCATAAAGTTAAAGATAAACTTGACTACACTGATCCAGGAAAAATGAAAATATATATTTTGCAAGTCATGTCAATATTGGTACAAACGTATTGTTCATCAAAATATCTTTATTATCTTGTTCCTGGCGCCTTGAAAACTATTAGGAAAAAAGATGGCAATAAAAAACAAATAGTTTTGATAAATTCAGAAAAACAATTTGTTCAGAAGTGGAAGGAATCATATAATGCAATTAGAAAAACGATTCAGAGTTTAAAAAACCCTAGAGACTTTGGAGCAATTAAGCCAGATTTTGTTCCCTATCCTTCTATTATTCCTGCATTGAGTTCCATTAGACGCTATGTGGAAGTAAGCAATTTTCAGAATAAAGCTGATATCAATAAGAAAATACGTGAATGGTACTGGGCATCTATTTTCCTAAATCGTTATTCTAGTTCGGTTGAAACAACATCTGCAAAAGATTTCACTGATTTAAAAAAATGGTTTTCTAATCCTGATGAAGTTCCTGAGTGTATTCAGGAAATACCTTGGCATCTAGAAGAGATAGATTTGCATAGAGAGAGAAAAGGTTCTGCAATATACAAAGCAATTTTTAACATTCTTATTCTTAATGGTGCCAAGGATTGGTATACTTATGAATTGCCTGAATATGAAGATTTAGATGATCATCATATTGTTCCTGCTTCATGGGGAAGAAAGAATATAGGGGATGATATACACTCAATTATGAATCGAGTACCAATATCTGCAGATACAAATAGAAAAATAATTCGCGATCATCTTCCAAATGTTTATATGAAGAAAATGATAGAGAATAACAATAAAGAAGAAATTTACAAAGTTTTGGACTCTCATCTTATATCAAGGAAATGTGTCGATATATTATTGCGCACACCTTTTTCAAAAGAAGACTATTATGAGTTTTTGGAAGAAAGAGAAAAAATGTTATGAAATATATAAAAGAGAATTTATTTAATATAGAGGATAAATTGATAAAAAACTAGAACCCATCTCAAAAATATCTCAGAAGAATCATAATGAATCCAACTGGACAATTCCATAGAAATTGGATAGGTGATATTCCACCTCGTTTGAATTCTTCTGAAATTTTGCATCCGAGTCCCATTCAGAATTTTGTGTTATGTCAAAGTAGCCATAATCATGTTCTCCTTATCGAGGGTAACGGTGACACAAGCCTCCGAACATGGAATGCATATTTGAACTTCGAACAGCTTGGAATCAAAGGCTATCACAATAAATAGGGGGCTGAAGTCCCTGTGCCGGGTAGATAGAATCTCTATCTTCTATGATCATGTTCGATATTCACCAAACCGTTAATGTTATTGGTGTAATATCTACAAAGAATAAAAAGATATATTGAAATAAAGCATATCTCAATAAGCGATGGGATAAAAAAGCCCTCCGTCGTCACCAACGCAACGGAAGTGACGATCATCGAAGATGCGAAACGGCACATCGCCAAATCTGCTCGAAAACGCCAAAGCTTTGGGATAGTTTACTGTTTAGGGCGGCGACTTCAGTCGCCGGTAAAGTCTTGCAAAGAGTGGAGTTTCGATTTCGCCCTCTCCCTTTGTCGTGCTGGTGAAACTGTCTATGCGTTGCATATCAGGGGATATGCAACGAGGGGAGATAACGAAGTGAAAATGAAATAAGCATTGTCTTTTTTGCAGATATACGCTTTCTCAGTGAAAGCTAATCATATATGTACTAATATATGTACAGATTTTATCTGAAAGGCTTTTGATGAAAACGATGAATTTTTCACAGACACGGCAAAATCTGGCTTCGACTTTCGATGCGGTGGTGGATGATTGTATGCCCATAATCGTCACTAGGCAAAACAAGGAGCCCGTCGTCATTATCTCGTTGAAAGACTATCGGGCGATGGAAGAGACGGCCTATCTGCTCCAAAGCGAAGCCAATGCCAAAAGACTCAACCGCTCTATCGCTCAACTCGAAGCTGGTCTCGGTATGCAAAAAGAGTTGATAGAGGAATGATACTCTGCTTTTCGGACGAGGCGTGGGAAGATTATCTTCATTGGCAAGAAAACGACAAAAAAGTCCTGAAAAAGATCAACCGGCTCATCAAAGCTATCCAAAGAGAGCCCTTCGACGGCATAGGAGAGCCCGAACCCCTTAAATACAACTGGTCGGGGTATTGGTCCAGACGCATCACTATCGAACACCGTTTGGTTTACAAAGTACACGGCGACACACTCATGATAGCTCAATGTCGCTACCATTATCGATAGATATCTTTTTATGAGAAGAGGGGAGGTCTGTTTCGTCGTCTTCGGGCATTGGCGGGTGGTTCGCTTAGATTTCGCAAAAGCTTGCCGATTATTTGGTATTGGTTTGAAAGTATGCTTTCCTTCGTTTTACAGCAGAAGAGCAAACAGCCCGGAATCGGAGGTTTCAGCCCCGCACAAACGGCATTCTCATGAAAAACGGGACCGAAGTCCCCGCTCCTTTTGTCGTGCCGGTCGAACTTCTTCGCAAATGTGCATATCGGGAGATATGCAACGAAGAAGAAGATGATACGCCAAGAAAGGTCTCTTCCAGCCTATATCAACCCTTCGAATGTCGTATTCTCCAGCTTTTTGCGGATGATGCTCTCGACGAGGCGTGTGATTATGCCTTCGTGTTCGCTCCTCATCGTCTTCGCCGCGGCGGCGAGGGCGCGGATGTCGTACTGGCTGGGGTAGATCTCAGGGACGCTCTTTTCGAGACCCAGCAGGGTATAGACCGCCATGATGGCCGAGCGGACGGAGTATTCGACGGTGAAGACGCAGTCGCCCTCGATCTCGCAGAACTGTCCTATGAAGGCGAGGTTCACGCTGCCTTCGGGGACGACCTTCGGACGGTCCGTTTTGAGGCGGGGCATGAACTGGCTGGTGATGTAGGGCATCATGACCGGGATGACGGTGCATTCGTCGAGGTACTCCTGCATCCGTTCCGCATCGATGCCCAGGTGGTAGAGCAGCTCCTGCAGCAGCTCGCGGCCCGAACATTCGCTCATCTTTTTGTCGATGAAATCGCCTTTTTTGTCGGGGAAGAGGGCGTAGGCCCAGGCGACGGTCCAGTCGGCGGGCTGGTTCTTGAACTGCGGCTGGCGGTTGACGGTGACGCTCATGAGCCAGCTGGAGTCGCGGATCGTGATGATGCCGCCGGTGGCGGTGCGGTGGGGCAGGAACTTCCGTTCGGCGAACGATTCGAGCAGCTGGCGGAACTTCGGCCCTCTGGCGGTGATGGTGAAGGATTCCCATTTGCTTTTGTCGATGTCACCGCAGAAGACTTCGGGCTTGCCGAAGGCGGGGTCTTTCCGGGCGACTTTCTTCCAGAGGCTCCAGCAGGCCCCTTCGCTGCGGTCGAGCACGGGGGCGGTCTCCATGTCGCCCATCGTGGAGTTCTCGGTCATCGAGCCGTTGGTGAAAAAGACGAGATCGTCGGCCGTCGTGGCGATCTTTTCGGCCTTTCCGTCGCGCTCCAGTCCGATGGCTGTGACGCTCTTCCTGCCGTCGATGGTCTCGATATCGAGGTCGGTCACGACGGTATTGAAAACGAACTTCACGCCCCGGGATTCGAGGTGTCTCTTCAGCGGCAGGATCAGCGAGTCGTACTGGTTGTATTTGGTGAAGACCAGCCCGCGCATCGTGCTCATGCCGGGCATGAGGTGGATGAAGCGGTGCATGTAGCGTTTCATCTCGACGACGCTGTGCCATGTCTCGAAGGCGAACATGCTCCGCCAGTAGAGCCACATGTCGGTCTCGAAATAGGAGGGGTCGAAATACTCTTCGACGGTCATCCTGCCGAGGTCCTCTTCTTTGCTCAGCAGGAGTTTCGTCAGCTCTTTGCCGTGTTCCTCCTCCAGCCCCAGCGAGGTCGAGCGCAGTTTCTCGCCGCGGTCGTGGATGACGCGGACCTTGGAGAAGTTGGGGTCGATGTCGTTGAGTTCCTTGAACTCGTCGAGTACGCTGCGGCCCTCTTCCTCGATCGAGGGGACCTGTCCGTAGAGGTCCCAGAGGCATTCGTAGTGCGCTTCCATCTCCCGTCCGCCCCGGGCGACGAAGCCCGTTTCGGGCGTCCCCGCGCCGTCCATCGCCCCGCCGCTGACGCTGTCTTGCTCGAAGATGGTGATCTTCTCGCCTTTCATGTACCCGTCGCGCATCAGGTACTCCGCCGCCGCGAGCGACGCGATCCCGGAACCGATGAGAAAGGCCCGCTTCTTCTCGATCCCTTCCGGTTTTCTGGGTTTGATTCTCTGATAGTTGTTCATGACACGCCTCCGTTTTTCTATACGATTACTATAGCGTAATCCCGTTGACGGTGTTGGAAACAGCCGAGTTGCGGGAGCTCGAAGAGAAGTTCGCGCTCTATTGCGGGATGGGTGGAGGATAGTGTCTCAAAAGCGGCCTTTTACCCATATTTTGGGTACACAATCTATCCGGAGTTGTCTATTTGATATGCAATGCCGATGGTGTCGTGTGTGCTGGAGTGATTTTTTATAAAAGTAGTTATAATATTTTCTGACTACATAAAGTATTTTGACTAAACAATAACCAAGAAGAGGAATGGAAAGATGACGAGCACTCAACAACGCGCCGAATTGCAGAAAAAGATCTGGCAGATCGCCAATGAGGTTCGGGGTTCTGTGGATGGTTGGGATTTCAAACAGTATGTGCTGGGTACGCTTTTTTACCGCTTTATCAGCGAGAACTTCTCGGACTACATAGAGGGAGGGGATGAGAGTGTCGACTACGCTTCCCTTCCTGATGATGCCATCACCCCTGAGATCAAAGAGGATGCGATAAAGACCAAAGGGTATTTCATCTATCCAAGTCAACTTTTCAGTAATGTTGCGGCCACCTGCGAGAGCAATGCAAACCTCAATACCGATCTTGCCAAAATCTTTTCCGATATTGAGAGTTCGGCAAACGGGTATCCATCGGAGGATGATATCAAAGGGCTCTTTGCCGATTTCGATACTACAAGCAACCGCTTGGGCAATACCGTCATCGAGAAGAACAAACGGCTCTGCTCCGTACTCAAAGGGGTCGCGGAGCTGAACTTTGGGAATTTTCATGAGAATGAGATCGACCTTTTTGGCGATGCGTATGAGTTTCTCATCTCCAAATATGCCGCCAATGCCGGTAAGTCCGGTGGGGAGTTCTTTACTCCTCAGGGTGTCTCCAGACTCATCGCACAGCTTGCCATGCACGGTCAGACGACGATCAACAAGATCTACGACCCTGCCTGCGGCTCCGGCTCACTGCTGTTACAGTCCAAAAAACAGTTCGATGCCCATATCATCGAAGAGGGTTTCTGGGGGCAGGAGATCAACCACACCACCTACAACCTCGCCCGTATGAACATGTTCCTGCACAATATCAACTACGACAAGTTCAACATCGCACTGGGCGACACGCTGACCGATCCGAAGTTCGGCGATGAGAAGCCCTTCGATGCGATCGTCTCGAACCCTCCCTATTCGATCAAATGGATCGGCAGTGACGACCCGACACTTATCAACGACGAGCGTTTCGCCCCTGCGGGCGTGCTCCCGCCCAAATCCAAAGCCGACTTTGCCTTCATCCTCCATGCGCTGCACTACCTCTCAGGCAAGGGACGTGCGGCGATCGTCAGCTTCCCGGGTATCTTCTACCGGGGCGGTGCGGAGCGGAAGATACGGAAGTATCTGGTCGACAACAACTATGTAGAAACAGTCATCTCGTTAGCCCCCAATCTCTTTTACGGTACTTCCATCGCCGTGAACATTCTGGTGCTCTCGAAGCACAAGAGCGATACCCGTATCCAGTTCATCGATGCAAGCAAGCTCTACACACAGCAGACCAATACCAATATCCTGGAACCCAAGCATATCGAAAAGATCATGCAAGTGTTCGATAGCAAAGCGGAGGAGGAGTATTTCGCCACATCAGTAGATTTCGAGCGCATCGCAGAGAACGACTACAATCTCTCCGTAAGCTCCTATGTAGAAGCGGAAGACACACGGGAGAAGATCGACATCACCCAACTCAACGCCGAGATCAAAACCACGGTAGAGAAGATCGACCGGCTCCGAGCCGAGATCGATGAGATCGTAGCGGAGATAGAGGCATGATACTCGACAATCTCCTCGGCATCACCAATCAAGTGGAGCTCTCCAAAGCGGAAGAGAGGTTCAGCAAACAGAGGGCCAAAGCGCTTTTTGACTCCGGTGATATCAAAAAGGTGAAGGTCGGGAGATTTGAGGGGCTGCGTTTTATACACCGCTACCTTTTTGGGGATATCTACCCCTTCGCAGGCAAACTGAGAGATGTCAATATCTCCAAAGGGGGTTTCAGATTCGCTCCCGTGATGTATCTCGAGGCTTCGCTGGCGCACATAGATACCATGCCCCAAAGCACCTTTGAGCAGATTGTGGAAAAGTATGTAGAGATGAACATCGCCCACCCGTTTCGCGAAGGGAATGGACGCGCCACGAGGATATGGCTCGATCTGATGCTCAAAAAGGAGCTCAAACAGGTCATCGACTGGAACAAGATAGACAAAGACGACTATCTCAGTGCCATGGAGCGTAGCGTTGTCAAAGATATCGAGATCAAACACCTACTCCAAAACGCCCTCACGGATAAGATAGACGACCGGGAACTCTTCATGAACAACATCGATGTAAGCTACTACTATGAGGGTTATACACAGTTCAAGACTGAGGAATTATAGTGATGTGTGAGCATGTGTCTATAAAA
>CAZYUW010000072.1:0-5315 GCA_964650685.1 uncultured Nitratifractor sp. | reverse complement strand
TACGACATGATCTTTTTGGAGCTCCCGTGAGACAGTCTCGGAAACGCTTTTTTCTTCAGCGGCTCTCTTTTGGTCTTTTTTGACAAGTCTCCATTTGCTGTTTTTGAAAATGACTCTCTCTCCGGGATAGAGTATATATGTCTTCTCCCCGGTGTTTACGGATATCACGCCTCTTATACATCCGGCCTCTTCGTACTTCTTTCCAGAGTAGTCATAAAAATCGGTTCCTCTGATTCCTATGGTGGCGTGAGCCGTTTTGACCTTGAATCTGTTCGGCGCCAGTTTACCGATCTTGCCGGTTATTATCCTGAAATAGCCGTTTTTGAGCTCCATATTCATCCTGGAGTTTTTGCCGGCCATCCTGTAGTCCCCAAAAATATATCTCGAATCTTTACCCAATGTCACTACGGTATTGTCGTTCAATCTTATCTGTGCTTTAGCGTCGCCTCTTGTAAGAAAAATATCTCCTTTTTCTATCGTCGATCCCACTTTGGCGGAAATCGTCCTCGAACCCCTCTGTATATCCGCTTTGCCCTTGAGTGCCGTCACTTCACCGATCCCCGCACTCAGATATACGGCAAACATCAAAAAAAATAGAAAAATCCTCATTCGCCCAACTCCTTTCCCGTATATGGACAATATATATAACTATACATTAAAATGAGCTAAAAGCCTCTGATTCAATGCCACCTCGATGGCGAACGCACGAATAAGCCTCAACAAAAACCGTCAATACGCGAAAAATCGTCTCAAAAGTTTTAAAAATATATTTTCCTTTCCTCTCTTTTTCTCCTTTTCGTCCCGATCTATCTGCCTGTATATCGACAATATCTTCGCCTCTCTTTCTTTTAGAAGCGAAACGGCCTCTCTCAACCTCACCGGCTCGAAAAAACTATCTTCTCTTTTCATCGAGTATCCTCTCAATCTCATACATCGCGTCACGGTTTTTCAGACTGAATTTGATCTCTATGCGTCGTGACGCCTCTTTGTCCTCTCTGCCGTTTTTCATGATCCTGTCTTCGTACGATCTGCCGCTCGCGAGCAGATATCTCTTCAGGTCGTACTCTTTTGCTATCGGCAGCGTCAGGAGATAGTTCATGACCGCCAAAGCTCTCTGCTGGGATAGTTTGAGATTGTACATGTATCCTCCGTCGCTGTCGGTATGCCCCTCCACTATTATTCTATCGAGATGAGGGCGTATGGCTTCGTTGCTCACCAGCGCGCCGATATACTTTTCAAAGGTATCGCGCAACTCTCTTTTGGCGCTCTCTTTCAGTTTGGAGCTGCCTCTGTCGAAAAGTATTTTCGAAGAGAACCTCAGCGCTCCCGTCTTTTTGTCTATCTCTATCCTTTCGCCAAGAGTCTCTTTGAGTGCCGCTATTACTTTGAGCTGGATGCCGGTGAGCGATTTTATCCTCGCTTTCTGGCTTTTGAGCTTTTTAAGCAGATCTTCGTAGTCACTCTTTTTCTCGTCCAGAGCCTCGAGCAGACGGCTCAGCTTTTCGTCCTTGAGCCTCAGCTCATCCTCTTTTTTTGTGAGTCTGGCCGACAACACCACCACTCTATTGATATATTTCTGCAGTTTTCTCTCTTTGTCGGACAATGTCGTGTTGCTCTCCATGTTCAGATTTTGCAGCACTATAATCTTTTTGTTCAAGCTGTCTATTTTGGCATTCCTGGCAAGAAGAAGCTGATTGAGCTTTTCAAGCTCTCTCTCTTTGAGTTTGAGCTCGTTCTTTTTCAGCGTCAATATCGCGTCTTTTTGCTCCACCGCCTTGTCGAGTGCCGAACCTCTTTTCTTTTCGGTCGCCAGCTCGGTGCTTATCGCCTCTATGCGACGGTTTTTACTCTTTATCTCCTCTTTGAGCTCACTCAACAGAGCATGGAGTTTCGCCACCTCCTCCTCCTGCAGCGATATCTTCTGTTTCTGTTTTTCGATCACCGCCTGCTGAGAATCTATTTTTCGTCTTTTCTTCTTGAGCTCTTTCTCTCTCTTGTCAATACTCTTTCGCAAAAAAGATATCTTTTCGAGGCTCTTTTCGAGGCTCTTTTCTCTATCTTTGAGTACCTTCTGGGTTTTGTCGAGATTTTTCTCTTTTTTGTACAGATCTTCACGCAAGAGTATGGATTTGGATACTATCGTTCCTATCAACAAAATGAAAACAAAGAGCAACCCCGCCATCAGATCGGCATATGAGACCCAGAAATTGCTGTTTTCAGGCTCTTTGTCGCGACGAAACATCACCCTTCTCCACTATCTTTGTTGGACTCTTGATCGAATTTTCTGAGTTTTTGCCCCTCTTCAGCTATCGTCTGGGCCATCCTACCGAGTTGCTCTATTGCTCTGGCGAGCTCTTTGTCTATCAACATAAATGTCCTGTCCACACTACCGTTGAAGTGATCGAGGCCTTTTTGCATGCTCCGGGTACTTTCGATGAAACTCTGCAGTTTCTCGTCGATCGCCTTCTGCGCGTTCATTGCCGACCTCTTCTCCTCCAGCATGGAGAGGGTTTCGCGCAGATCATCCGATGCCTTTTTCATGTTTCTGGCCATCACCGAAAAGCTGTTGCCGGTATCCTCTATGATCTGCCTGTAGTTTCTCATGTACTGTTCGTTGAGATCTTTTATGAAATCCAGATTGAAGGTCTCTTTCAGGGTCTGCATTATCTTCTCGTCTCTGATCTCGCTCTGCATATGTTCATGCTTGATCAATTCGCTCTTTTTCCATATCCTGTTCCCGTAGAGCCTTTCGAGGGCGATGATGTTCTTCTCGATCCTGCCAACCCCTCTGCGTTCGAAAAATATCCACCACAATGAAAGAAATATTCCGTAGATAGAGGCGTAAAAAGCCGTTCCTATACCGGATAGAAGCAGAGATATCTCCCTGTCGAGCTTGCTGCTGCTCGAAACCGTAAAATCGGGCATCGATATCGCTATAGCCACGAATGTGCCCAATATTCCCAGCATGGGAAAGACTGTAGCGGCCACTCTCGCGTAGTTGTCGTCTCTGATATCCTTGAAATACTCCTCTATGAAATCCCGTACAGTCAGTGTTGATTTGGTCTTTCCCATTATTTCGAGCGCGTTTCTTTTTAGTGCCCCCTGTAGAGCCTCTTCCATTTTAAGAAAGTTGTTGGAGATCACACAGGCGGCATACGACGCGTTGTGTTTTATGAAAAAGATAAATACGAAGAAAATTATCACGAGTGTCACGAGCGTATGGATACTGACATCGAAAGGCAGATATCCGGCATACCCCGCCGACAGAATGGCCACCGCCAAAAATGGTGGCAAAAGTATGATCGTGAAAATACCCCAGCATGCTCCGCTTCTCATTCTACTCTCTTCGGCCAGCATCGTACCCCTCCCTTCTGGATGATATATGCGTCTATTATAACAGAAATCAGCGATTTGATATTGACTCTCTTTTCAATATAATAACATTAAAAAAGGCTTCGCTTATGGGATTTTTTACGACAACCAGATTCACGCGCAACGGCAAAAAAGAGACTCATGTCAGATGGTGGATCTCGCTACTTTTTTCCATGCTCTTGAGTATCGGGACATGGAATCCTTCCGGCATTCATTTCGTGGCTTATGTGACACAAGGTAATCCATTTGAGGGTTTCAAACCATTTTATATTCTCGTCATCGCGGCGTTGTGGATCATGGCGCTCAAAGCCATAAGCCAGAGTATCAAGTGGCTTGGCGCAGCTATAGCCGCAGCGGTCATAGTCTCCTTTGTCTGGGGATTGACACAATACGATCTGATCGATACCTCCAGCTGGAGCAGTCTGGGATGGATAGTCATCATTGGAGTCGGACTGATAGTGTGGCTCGGGATGAACGCCTCCATCATCTGGAAAAGCCTCACCGGTGTATACACTACGGATGCCACAGACGAAGACTGACACGAATGAGACGACGAGACAGTGTGGCCTTTCTGATCGCGCTGCCGCTGCTGGCAAGCATGGTCATCTATATATTCTATCCCGGTATTTTCGATATACTGCTTGGGTATATGCTGGCTCTTTCGATCGTATTCAAATCTGCTCTTCTATCTTTCTGGACCGCTTCCAAACTGAAACTCCTGTGAAAAGTGTACTTTAAGCTAAATTTATGAGTATTTTTGATATAACCATGGTGTATAGTTAGATATGAGCTATAAATCTTCCAGCCAAACCGATTGTGAGATCGGGACGGAAAGCCACGGGTCTACACCATTTCCCGCTAGACGGCCGGGTTGCTAATCTTTTGTATTGGAGTTGTAGATGAGAAGGGTGATTGGTTATTTGAAAAATCTGACTGGCAAATTTTTTGCCAAAGATATTTATGGTAATTTGAGGGAGATATATCCGGGTGATGCTGTTTTTGAAGGCGAAACAGTCGTAAACGCGGATGGAGTATTTGTTTCCGATGCTCTGCGCTCGCAAGCCGATACCGTCGTCGATAAAAATCTGGCTCAAAATGACGCGGAAGCAGCTCTTCATGCCGGTATTGACAACGATAAAGGTGACAGCAGCGATACGGCAGCTGATAAAAAAGAGGCTTCGCGCACCAAGCCGACGATTTCACCTGATGAGATAGAGCCTGAAGATACAGAAGAGGTCAATGTAGTCGCTCCTCTGAGAGAAAAAACCTTCGATAACGACGATGTGTATACTCACAATACGGGTATAGCCAGAAAAGTTGATGGTCAAGATGAGGTCAATATAGACGCTCCACTGAGAGAGTACTCTTGGGGGGATAGTCAGGATAATGATTTTTGGGGACAAAGCGGAAGCAGTGGCAACTCGTCAGGTACACTAAATCCACCAGTGGCTCGTGACGATTTTGGATATGGGTACACAATCGGTACAGCCGTTACCATAAATGTGATCGGCAACGACAACGATCCCGAGAACGATCTGGATCCAAGCACCGTACGCATTGTAGACGGCAGCGGTAACCCCGTTACCTCCTTGAGCGTACCGGGCGAGGGTACATGGAGTGTGAATACCACTACCGGAGAGATCACCTTCACACCGGAAGCGGGCTTCACCGGAGATCCGACACCGATCGAGTATACCGTCAAAGACCAGACCGGACTGGAGTCCAACCAGGCCAAGGTGACGATCGACTATGATCAACTAATAGTAGACGGCAACGAAAGTGTCTCCACCAACGAAGATACTGCCATCAGCGGTGATCTCTTCACCAATCTCACTGACACAGACAGCAACAGCCACTCCATCACCCAGTTCGTCGTGAACGGTACCACCTATCAGCCAGGCCAGACAGCCAACCTGACCGAAGGGGATCTGACGATCAACAGT
>CAZYUW010000071.1:0-11521 GCA_964650685.1 uncultured Nitratifractor sp. | reverse complement strand
CGATGCCGGCACGAGTAGGAAATATGGAGGAACCGGGCTAGGATTGGCGATCTCAAGCAAGCTCGTAGACAAAATGGGCGGCACACTGGATATCGAGAGTGAAAAAGGAAAAGGTTCATTGTTCTTTTTTGTCCTGAGGCTGCAAAAAGGTGAAGATCAGGATAGGGATATACCCAATTTCAAAGGTCTCAAGACAGCGCTGGCTTTGCCAAATCGCAATATTAACAGAGAGGCGGACAGGAATCTGCAAAAGTATGTGGAGTTCTGTGCTGCCGATTTTGAAATCGTATATTACGATGATCTCTTTTCCGACAACTCAAAAGTGCCTGATATTCTTTTTGTGGATCATGGTTATGCCGGACGGGAAAATGAACTGGAAAGTTTCTTGATGTTGGATACTTTTATTGTGCTTTTGACGACCGGACAGTTGAAAGCCAGAATAGAGGAGGTTTCGGACAGGATTGGCAAGATTGTTTACAAGCCGGTGAATTTCAGTAAAACGATAAGAGCGCTGGAGTCTTTCAGTTCCGGAATCGACAGGACTCAAAAGAAAGAGAAAGTAGAGGAAGAGAAGTTTGAAAATCTCAGAATCCTGGTCGCTGAAGATAATCCAATAAACCAGAAGCTCATAAGAACGACACTGGATAAATTTGGAGCGGATGTCATGTTGGCCTCCAATGGCCAAGAGGCTTTCGATCTGAGAAAACAGAATGATTTCGATCTGATTTTTATGGATATCCAGATGCCGGTACTCAATGGTCTTGAAGCAACCAAAGAGATACTCCATTACGAACATGTAAACAATCTACCCCATATTCCCATAATCGCATTGACGGCGAACGCTTTGAGTGGAGATAGAGAAAAATACATGGAAGCGGGAATGGACAACTATCTGCCAAAACCTATCAATCTCGATGATTTGAAATCCCTTATAGAGGCGTATCATCCACATAAAACCATCGTAAAATCACATGAAGAGAACGAGGAAGAGATCGACGAAAGCGCGGCCGACAGGGATGAGGCTGTCGAGACACAAAAAGTATCGACTCTGGACGAGGATAGCGAGATCGAAATATCTGGAGCTGAAAAATTTATTCCCGAAACTGAAGTTGAAAGCGAGAGCAGTATTCACGAGCCGAAGAGCGATGAAGAGAGTATTGATACGCCGGATGAGATTTCCCTGATGTCAGCAAACATGAAAAACAATTCAGGGTATCTGAATGAGTTGGATTCAGAAGGGATTGCCGAAAATGGAGATGTGATACTGCTCAACAAATCTCCTCTTGTGGGCAAAATATACGAACACCTTCTCGAAAAAGCCGGATATCAGGCTGTTAGTGTTTTCAGCGAAAACGAACTGATAGAGAAAGTTGACAGAGGGACATTCAGATATCTCTTTTTCGACGATGGAATGCTCGAAGAGGATGGGTGTATCATGATAGAGACGCTCAAAGAGATGGGAATAGAAGCGATAGCGCTGGTATCCGACAGCGATATGAAAAAAGACAAATGTACCAAAGCGATAAATGTTGCGGAGTTTTCGGAACATATTCCGGAGAGACTTTTCTAAAATGAGTTCCGGAATTTTGAAGTGATTTTCGAAGGTGAATATTAAAGTGGTGAGTATCTCAACTGAGTATTTCAAAACTCTATTGCCAGATTTGGGATATCCTGATATAATTGCTTGTATTTTATTCAAAGGAGACAAAATGAAAAAGATTGCTGTAAGCATGATATTTGCCGGTGCTGCATTGATGGCGGCTGACGGTGCCACACTCTTCAAGACCTGTGAGGCTTGCCATACCAACGGTGGTAAAAATCCTGCCCTTGGAAAGTCCGCTCCTATTGCGGGCTTGCCTGCCGAGCAGATTATCAAAGATCTGCAGGGCTACAAAGCCGGAACCCTCAATAAACACGGGATGGGTACTACAATGGTTCCCAACGCCAAAAACCTCAGTGATGAGGATATGAAAGCACTTGCGGATTACATCTCCAAGCTGCCTAAGTAAATTCGAACACGCAGATTCTGCGTGTTCAATGGTTCTCTTTTTCAGGGAACCGTGACAATGGAGATCTTTTTGAAATCCATACTTTTAAGTATATCTATTATGTTTACGAATTTCTGAAACTGGCTTTTTTGATCTGCATCAAGCGTAATAATATCTTTTTGGGCATTCAATTTTTTTATTTTCTCTTTGAGTTCTTCCAGTGACACCTTGTTTTTTTCATAAAAATAGTTGCCCTCTTTGTCGATAGTGATGACTATGCTTTTGGGGGGTTGCTTGCTTTGACTGCCAGATTTGGGTAGATCTACCGGGAGTTCGTTTTTGACGACAAATGTAGCGGTGGCCAGCACTATCACCAGCAGTACCAATACTATGTCTATAAACGGTATTACCTTGATCTGCTCGAAGCGTCTTCGTCTCATTCCGATATCCCGTGCAGTATCTCCCATCTACTTATCAGGCTGTCCGCTTTGTCCAACAGAATGTTGTAAAAAACCGTAGCTGGAATAGCCACAAGCAGCCCTGCAGCGGTAGCTTTGAGTGCGAGGGCGAGATTTTTCATGATCTCTCCTGTATCTATAGCGCTTTTTTGCTCTCCTATGACATAAAAAGTCAATATGATCGCTACGACCGTTCCCAGTAGACCGATATATGGTGCACTCGATCCTATAGTGGCTATGGCACCGAGTCTCCTACTCAGATCGTACTCAAGCCTCTTTTTGCTTGGATAGTTTTTGAGGTTTATTGACCTGTAAAAAAGAAATCTTTCTATAAAATATGCAAATGTCATTACGCTTAACAGTCCAAGTAGACCGATTACACCGTAGTCGACGACATTTTTGAGGGTATCAATGGGCACTTGACATCCTTTTTAGCGGAATTATAGCGTAAGTGGACACTATAGTTTTGAAAATATCCTAAGAGCCCGGAAGGAGAGAAAATCAAAAATATCCTGCTGAATCTGCACTCGGTTCTACCATATCTCGAAATGGACAAGCTGATAGAGTATTTAGCGTGCTTCGGAGGTATGGAAGAGAAAATAGAGTTGGATTTTTTTAAAAATCTTGAAGAGAATATAGAGATGATCTATTGCGATCGCTTCAGGGAAAGCGAAAATTTTATATCGCCGGGATATCTTATGGAGTACCCATACAGGGATATATTGATCTCTATAGCCAAAAGTGACGGTAAAGTGCTTAATGTTTTCAAAAGAGCTGGAGTCGGTGAGAGTTTCGGAGGGAGTATTTTGAGCGAGCTCAAAAAAGAGAAGATTATCGATATAGTGCCATCTCGGGAAGAGCCGTTCAGGGGAAAGGGCACTCAGATCAAGAAAGAGTTGAGGAGGTACAGGATCCAGCCAAAAGTTAGATTCAGGATGCCATATATGAGATTTTGGTTTGGCTTTGTCGAACCGTTCAGAAATTCATTGGGCAGGGGTGAGTGCAAAAAACTCATGGATCATTTCACTTTGCATAAAGAGAGGGTGTTTTACCTCGTGTTTGAACAGCTTTCTACAGATTTGTTGATAGATAGATTCGCTCGTACAGATCCCATCGTCGAATCCGGCAGTATGTGGGATTTCAGAAATGAATTCGATATTCTATGCTATACAGAGAGTGGGAAAACTATTCTCGGAGAATGCAAATACAGCTCCAGAAAGATATGCCGCAATGAACTGAGTAAACTTAAAGAAAAAGCGGAAATATCAAATATTTCGGTAGATTTCTATGCACTATTTTCAAAAAGTGCTTTTTCCAGAGAGCTCGATCAGATCAATGACGAAAGAGTTTTACTTTTTGGATTGGAAGATTTTCGTACTATGATAGAAGAGAATCGATCTTGAAATATTCATTGTTTTGAGGTTTTAGAGTCGCGTTTTTTGTCCCTGATATGTCTCAGATGTCTTTTGTATGTTTTTGAAAAATCGTGATTTCCGTTACTGTTTTTTACGAAATATAGATAATCTGTTCTTGCTGGATCGATAGCGGCTTCAAGTGCCTTTATCGAGACATTGCACACGGGATATTCGGGTAATCCCCTGTGTTTGTATGTATTGTAGGTAGAGTTGTCATTTTTTATTCTTTCGGGAGTGACTCTTTCGTGTGAGTATATACCGTAATTGAGTGTGCCATCCATCTGTAGTCTCATGTTTTTTTTGAGCCTGTTGTATATGACCGAAGATACAAGTGGCATCTCTTCGGTGTTGGCAGCCTCTTTCTGGATGATCGAAGCTATCGTAAGTATCTTGTTCCATTCAGATGGATCGTATCGATCACTATACTTGATCGATAGTTTTTCATATCTTTTTTCAGAGAGATTGAGCAGATAGTCGATAACTCTTTTTTCTTTATAGTGCAGTGGAATATTGTATGTTTCGGCAAGTATTCCACCCTCTTTGTACTTACTAAGCCTGCTGTACTCATCCATTAGCTTTGTTTCGTTCAGGTCGAGAGATTTTGCCAGATTTTTCAAAAATATTACCGTAGTTTCTCCTGGAATGAGGGTTATTTTTTTGAACGCGCTTTTGGCCGACCCCAGCCGATATAGAAACTCGATTCTATTCAAGCGGTTTTTGCCCATATATATCCATCCACTTTGAGGAGCTCCCACAAGTCTTAACAACTGCTTATCCAGAGGCCCCAGATCGTATCCGTCTTTTCGGAACTGTGTTATAATGGCGGAAATCGAGCCGGGTTTTATATAGATATTTTTTTCAGTATGAACAGGCTGGCCGATGTAGTAAAGAAGAGATATGATAATAAATAAGAAAATATTCGCTATCCACTCCGTTATACGCGCTGCAATTTTTACTGTTCCCGTTTTCATTGTCATTCTTTTTTATATGAGTCTCAAAGATGGTTTGAGGATAAACGATATCAAACTCGTCGGTTTTCAGATCAGGGGATTATACATCAAACTCGATAAAAAGCTGACTCTACAAGCAGATTATATTCATGTTCCCACGGCAAAAAAAAGATCGGATATCAGAACAATTCCGGTCAAGATAAAGAGATATCTGAAATTTATTGAATATCTCGATATAAAAGATGTAGAGTTTGCCAACGACCACTACAGAATTGTCTTTTCCGACAAAACAATCTATATAGTCAACGACGAATATGAATTTGCAGGCAATATAAAAAGTGTCAAAGATAGATTAGAGGTTGAGTTTCCAGTTCTCTTTATCAAGAGGTTCAAAGGATCACTCAAGGGCGTATTCAGCTACGATTATACAAGCAAAAAGATAAAAATAGATGGTGTGTTTTCGATACAGGGTACCAATGGCAGATACAGGGTGGTTGTTTTCGGGAATCGGCTGGACTTTTATATGCAGACGGATCGGTCGAGCAGACTTGGTAGTTTTGTGGGGATTTTGCCAATACCTCCCGCAACTAAGAGTTGGCTCAAAGATAGATTGAAAGCGTCCAGCTTTATAGTGTCATATCTTTTTGGTAGCGCTGAGATGGAAAAAAAGGGTTTAAAGCTGGATATCGCATCACTTAATGGAAAAATGAGACTCGACAAGGCTTCATTGCGATTCAACGACAGGCTTCATAGCGTTGATAGTGAAGAGGTGGATATTCGCCTTTACAGAAAAGGCCTCTATCTCGATTTCAAAAAGATTGGGTATAACGGTAAGGCGATTGATGGCAGCAGGGCGGCGATTGTGAATCTTGGAAGCAAAAAAAAGCTCAGTCTGCTTTTGAGACTCAAATATACCGGCAAATTTGATCAGGATATCAAAAAGATTCTAAGTGTGTATGAGGTGGATCTTGATCTTCTGCAAAAAAAGGGCAAAAGTGTGTCGGAGGTTGATATAGATATACCTCTGAACAAAAACAGCTCTAAAAAGATTGCCTTGAAGGGTAAGAGCAGCACGGGAAAATCACTTTTTTCGTTCGAAGGAGTCGACTTTTACACCCGGGGTGGGTGGGTGGCGTATACAAGCAGGGAGATGGCTTTCAATAGTCTGAAGATATCCAATAAAAATTTCAAAGGTACAGTAAAAGGCAGAGTGGATCTTATAAAAAAGCGCGGCTTTTTTGATGTTGATTGCAAAAAGTTTTCCACCAGTGGTAAAGACCCGATATTGATGATAAGAAACCGCAAATTCAAGCTGAATGTGGTGTTTGGAAAAAAGATCACTTTCGCCAAAATCCCATTTTTGAAGACTAAAATTTTCAAAAACACGCGAAATGGAAAAATAGAAGCGAAACTGAAAGATCTTTCTCTCTATCGCCAATTTCTCTCATATCCGTTTTCCTGGATCGATGGAGGGTCGATGAAATTTGAGAGCGGCAAAAAGAACAGTATATCTTTCAATGGGAACATAGTGTGGAAAAGCAGTCCTTTCTATTCGAGCGGGGGGCCGGTTACTCGTTTTGGTGTGGGCGGCAGAATCGACAGAGGGGAACTTTATATAGAGACCAAAAAGCGCGATATCATATACGATAGCTCAAAAAATTTGATTGTTATCGATAATCTAAATGTGGATGCCAAAAAGTTGGGCACACTTCTAAAAGCAGAGAAAAAGAGCAGCTCTTTTGTTCCAAAAAAGTTGACGATCTCGGGAAATAACAGCAAAATAAAATACGACAAATATATTCTTCTGACCAATCGATACAAACTGAATATGATTGGGGACAAAGTCATATTCAGCGGCGAATTGGGAAAAGACAGGGTAGAGATAACGAAAAATGGTGACGATCTGAAAATCTCAGCCAAAAACATTGGCGACAGGATGCTCCATGCTCTTATACATTTCAAAGGACTGTATGGCGGCAGGTATACCATATCGATACACGGAAACATCACCAGGGATATCAAGGGAAGCATTCATATAGATGGTGGTGTCATTCGGGATTTCAAAGCCTACAACGATCTTATTGCGCTATTCAATACAATTCCGGCTCTGATAGCTTTTTCCTCTCCTGGATTCAGCTCCAAAGGTTTCGTAATCAAAAAAGGAGATATAGTTTTTCGTATCAGAGGAGATATGCTCTATTTCGAAAAGATCGAGTTCATCGGCAAATCGTCCACCATAGTCGGTAATGGTAAAATGAATATCAAAAGCAAGGTTCTTGATATGGATTTGGGTATTCAGACAGCCAGAGAGGTTGGCAAGAGTGTAGGTTCTCTGCCTATTCTGGGATATATCATTTTTGGTAAAGACAAGAGTTTGACTACAGGAGTGAAGATTACCGGTACGCTCGACAAACCAAAAGTCAAAACAAATCCTATTGGTCAAGCACTGCTATATCCTCTGCAGTTGCTTCGCAGGACGATCACGGCTCCGGCCAGTCTTGGCGGCACAAATGGCAGTAATAAAAGCAATAAGCGCAAAAACGAGACGAAAAAGAGCACCAAGCCGGCAACTCCAGCCGATATTCTTTCAAATCAGCCGGACACCTTTTGAATCCTGCTACTCGTTTCTGAGGACGGTCAGCGGGTCTGTAGAGGAGGCTTTCCTCGCGGGATATATGGACGAAGCAAGCACTATCAATACGGTTCCGGCTATTATCATGGAAAAATCCGAAAGGGTAAGATCGACAGGGAGTTTCGATGTTCCATAGACATCCGCCGGCAGTGTGATCAGATCGAAAGTTTTCAATACCCATATTCCCACAAAGCCCAGAGCGGTTCCGGCCAAAATACCCGCTGTGCCTATTATTGTTCCGAGCTTGAAAAATATTCTGTGTATCTCCCGCTTGCTGGCTCCCAGAGTTCTAAGCAACGCTATTTCGCTTCTACGACTCATGACGGTCATGAGCAGAGACGAAATTATATTCAGTGATGCCACAAC
Organism: uncultured Nitratifractor sp.; assembly: GCA_964650685.1. Lineage (GTDB taxonomy): Bacteria > Campylobacterota > Campylobacteria > Campylobacterales > Sulfurovaceae > Nitratifractor. The sequence goes on along the minus strand of CAZYUW010000071.1, from coordinate 3,712 downwards.
AATGATAAGCAGAAGCACCAGAAAAAGTGCTTTTTTCTCCATCTGCATCGCTGAAAAGAAGTTGCCGTTTTGCTGCCACCATCCTTCTACATCTGTATTTTCAGGCAGGATTTTTCGTATCTTTTCTATCTTTCTCATCGGGTCGGTACAAAATAGATGTATGCCATCGTATCTATCCGGATCCTTTTTGAATATCTTTTGAAAAGCCTTCAGTGTCGTATAGGATATGGCTTTGTCGTATGCTGTCAGTCCGGAATCGAAACTGCCTTCGACGACGAATCTTTTCTGCAGCGGCGCACTGCCCAGACCGATGGCGTACTGTTGCGAGAAATACAGGGTAATTTTGTCTTTTTTGTGTGCCCCGAGTTCCATGGCCATATCGTCTCCGATGAGGATTTTGAATTTGCTTTTCGAACTGTTAGCGTCGATAGCTTTCGCGAAAACCGTATTGATTTCGGCCTCTTTCTCCCAGTCCACACCGTAGAGTATCCCCCCCTGTATCCCTTCGTCGTACTTGGCTATTACATGGGTGGTGTAGAATGGACTGGCTTTGACATCAGGGAATCGTTTCATGATCATTTCCGCTGTTTTTCTGGATACGCCTCTGCCGTAGCTGACGATGGTAAGAGGGTAGTTCATGACGAAGAGTTTTTTTTGAAATTCTTTTTGGGTGCCGTTCATTATTCCCATTGCTATCATCATGACCATGATGCCGGCGGCGATCCCCAAAAAAGCAAGAAGCGCGGATATGGAGATAAAGGGATTGTCTTTGTCATACTTCAGGTAATGCCTGACTATCTTTTTAAGTAGCAGAGGGTTCGTTTCGGGGGCGGACATCAGGCCAGCAGACCCTTCTTGGGGCCGCTTTTGCCGCAGCAGTTTTTGTATTTCTTTCCACTTCCGCAAGGGCACGGATCGTTTCGTTTCGGCTTTTTCTCCGCGATATACGGCTGCATTTTGGCCTCCTCCAGAGAGTGCGTCGGTTCCTGATATTCGTTGCTAATGAGGACATCTTCGTCGATCTCCATTTCGTCTCTCATCTTCTCCAGAGTCTCCATCTCCTCCTCTGGAGCGCTGAAGTCGAACTGTACGAGGAAGAGCAGCTTTATCGCTTCGAATTTGATGCGTTGCACAAGAGACTCGAACAGACGATAACTCTCCTGCTTGTATTCAGTCAGAGGATCTTTTTGGTTGTATCCTCTCAGGCCGATACCGGTTTTGAGGACATCCATTTCGTAAAGGTGTTCTCTCCACTGTGTATCGAGTATTTGCAGATAGAGAATCTTTTCTATCTCTTTTCGCTGTTCGTCATCGAAGGGAATCATCTTTTCGTGGAGATATCGTCCCAATATCTCAATCGTACTATCTTTGATGGATGCCGGATCTTTTTCTTTGAAAGTCTCCGGATCCATCTCTATGCCCGTGTATTCAAGCAACAGTTTTGTATATCCATCAAGATCGTAATCTTCACTGGCCGCGCCTTCGTAGATCCCGGATTCCGACATGATGTAATCTACCAGTTCGGAGATGTTCTCCTCTATCTTGGAATCTATATTGTAATCGGGGTCGAGAAGCTGATTTCTGAACGCATATATCGCTTTTCGCTGATGGTTGGCAACATCATCGTACTCAAGTATGTTCTTCCTGGCTTCATAGTGCATGGCTTCGACTTTTTTCTGAGCTCTCTCCACGCTTTTGGTGACGATCTTGGAGTCTATGAAGTCTCCCTTCTCCACACCGAGTTTGTTCATGATGTTTCTGATCTTTTCACCGCCGAATATTCTCAACAGATTGTCGTCCAGACTCAAAAAGAACTGACTCTCTCCCGGATCACCCTGTCTGCCCGATCGTCCTCTGAGCTGATTGTCGATTCTGCGGCTTTCGTGCCTCTCCGTTCCGAGGATAAATAGCCCTCCGAGCTTTCGCACTTCGTCGTCGATTTTTATATCGACCCCCCGTCCGGCCATATTCGTGGCTACCGTTACCGCCCCCTTTTCTCCGGCATTTTTTATTATCTCTGCTTCGTGTTCGTGATTTTTCGCGTTGAGTACATTGTGGGGAATCTTTTCTTTCTTGAGTCTTTGATGGATCAATTCACTTTTCTCTATCGAAGCGGTCCCTATCAGCACAGGTTGGCCCTTTTTGTTCAGCTCCTTGACTTTGGCTATCACCGCATCGAGTTTTTCATCTTCGGTGTTGTAGATCAGGTCGTTTCTGTCTATTCTTTCCACTGGCACATTTGTCGGGATGGATACGACATCCAGTCCATATATCTGAGAAAATTCGGTAGCTTCGGTCTGGGCCGTACCGGTCATTCCTGCCAGTTTATCGTACATTCTGAAGTAGTTCTGGTATGTAATTTCAGCCAGAGTCTGCGACTCCTCCTGAATGATGACCCCCTCTTTTGCCTCCAGCGCCTGATGCAGACCTTCGCTATACCGTCTGCCTTCGCTCAAGCGCCCGGTAAACTCATCGACTATTATGACTTCACCGTTCTTGACCACATAATCTACATCTTTTTCAAAAAGATGATGAGCCTTCAGCGCCTGGTCCAGATGGTGTACCATGGCGGCATTTTCGAGGCTGAACAGATTTTCCACTTCGAAGAGCCTTTCGGCTTTTTCGAGACCTTCTTCGGTCATGATGATGTTTCTGTTCTTTTCATCCACCACGAAATCGCCGGTCATCCTCTTGGGTTCACCAGGCTTCGCGGGCAACTCCTCTCCCCGTATCATCTGCCTTGCTATCGCATCGGCTTTTCTGTACAGGCTTTGATCTCTTTGTGCCGGACCCGAGATGATCAATGGAGTTCTCGCTTCATCTATCAATATCGAATCCACTTCGTCGACTATGGCGTAGAAATGGTCTCTTTGTACTTTCTCTTCGGCTCTGACTTTCATATTATCTCGTAGATAGTCGAAACCGTATTCATTGTTCGTTCCGTATGTGATATCGGCATCGTATTGTGCCTTTCTGCTTTCGTCGTCTTCGAGTTCGGAGGTTATGCAGCCTGTGGTGTAGCCCAGAAACGAGTAGAGCCTGCCCATATCTTCGGCATCTCTTTTTGCCAAATAGTCGTTAACCGTGACTACATGTACACCTTTGCCAAGCATTGCATTGAGGGTTACGGCCAGTGTGGCTACCAGAGTTTTTCCTTCCCCGGTTTTCATTTCCGCTATGTCTCCTTCGTGCAGCACCATACCTCCTACGAGCTGCACATCGTAAGGACGCAAACCCAGTACTCTTTTACTTGCCTCTCTCGTGATCGCGAAAGAGTCGTAAAGCACATCGTCCATACTCTTTTCACCACTCTTGACACTCTCTCTGAGTGTATTGAAAGTGGCTTTCAACTCATCGTCGCTCATCTCTTCGTAGCGTTTCTCCAGAGCATTTATTCTGGCGGCTCTCTTCATATATTGCTTGACTTTGCGGTCGTTGGCCGTCCCCACAACCTTCATAAGAGTGTTTAACATTCCTGCCCATCCATTCAATGTCTATATTGATAAAATCGGGTCAATTCTATCCTAATTCTGTTAATACTCATCTTTGCCATAGGTTTTTCGTTAGTATTCATCCAGTAGAATTGTGATATTCGTTCGGTTTCTTGACTTGGAGTGTTATGAATACAGGGTTATGGTTATGTGAACGGTGGATATTGTCGATTATCGTTCAAAAGAAAACAAAAGGATAGAAATATTATGTTATTTAAAGT
>CAZYUW010000070.1:0-3606 GCA_964650685.1 uncultured Nitratifractor sp. | reverse complement strand
GGCAGTATATCCAATACCGCTTAATATTTGCTTAAAGTGTCCATTTTTCGGGATTTCGACCCCCGCAAAAAGTACTTGCATATATTTGGGAAAGTTGACTTTTCGGCGATGTTAGAACTTTTGCATTTTCGACCCCTCCAGGAAGCCCCATAAAATGGGCATTTTCAACCATAAGCAAAACAAATAGTTCTTACATCGACTCCACCAAACTTAAAAATCGCTGAAGTTAGAACTTTTTTTGGCCATTTCGTCCATTTTTGGCCAAAATGGGGTCGAAAAAGTTCTTACATCGATTTCAATATTTCGCGACAAAAAAACGGTGTATTTTTCTACTCTTTATCGCTCGTTTGTAGGCATTGGCTTCGAAGCCTATAAGATTGAGATAGCTTGTCTTGCCATAGCGTGTCTTGGAAAACGAACCCAATCGCTCCTGTACTGCCTGTGTGACTCTTTTTTTGCTTTTATCGCTCAGTAGTTTACCATCCGTTTCGAGCTTCACTCCTCTGGAAAGAAGAGCGATAACCGCCCTGTCGACTATCGGCTGTCGAAAAGGCTCGATAAAATCATATACCAGTGTCGGTTTGCTCCTCGCCTCACTATGCAAAAACGGATAGTAGATATTGAGCCCCTCTCTTATGAGCGCGGATTGGATTTTGTTGTACAATATGGCATATCCATAGTTGAGAGCCTGATTGACGGCATCTTTGGACTCTTTATGTGTCCTGACAAAACCCTTTTGGCCTATGAGCACTCCAAAAGCGTACCAGTAGTGTGAGCTTATCACCCCCTCTATCCCCATAAGACGCTTTTTGTCCGAAGCTTCCGGAATCTTTTCTATAAGTTTCTCTATCTTCTCGATACGCTCCAAAATCGCTTTGTCCCTGCGGCGAATATTGAAATATTTCAACAAATTGAGCTGATTTCTGGCTTTGGCTTTGTGAAGATTCTTTGCCTGCTCCAAGCCCAGAGGAGAAAAAATCATCTTTATCTGTGAGATGTGCAGTTGACTTGCAACTGTATTGTAGTAGGTCAACAGTGCATATGGTGTGTCCCGTTCGATAAAGTCTATATCTATACTGTTTTGAGCGCACTTGCGGATGAGATATGCCGAAAGGGTCACTCTGGTATTGGTGATTATGATTCGCTCGATTACATTTATCGGCACGAACTCGACCCCCTCATCCGTTTTGAGCTTGATCTTTCCCTTGGCGAAGGAGAGATAGGTACCGACCTTCGATACGATAAGTTCGGTGCGCTTGAGCCTGTTTCTGAAATATTTCGACTTTTTACGATCGATCGTCTTTTGAGCCGTACGCTCGGGTGTACGCATCCGCATCGTTTCATACGCTCTTTCTACCAGATAGTATGCGAAACGCTCTTTGTAGCGATAGGTCTTGAGCCTGGACACTATCGCCATGAAATCTCCCTTGCGGGTGATGCGTCCGGAGCGTTTGGCCTCGATAATCTTCGTTACGACAATCTCCTCTTCCCGATCCTGGAGAAGTTCGAACTGGTCACTGTTGTTTACCACCTGTTTGTAGTATTGGTGAAATCCCCGGACATGCTCGTTGATCTTTTCGACAGCATCTTCGAGAGAAAGATTTTTCGTCTCTCTGCTCAGCATGGAAATCTTTTTCATCAAGCGCTCGTTGTCGATAGAGAGACGCCTGCGTGCCGGGTCGAAACGGATACCGAGATATTCAAAACCCTTGTACTTGTGTACGATATAGCTTTTCTCTTCGTTGAGACGCAGATGGAGCTTCTCGAGTTGGGCTTCTATCTCTCCCCGCAATCTTACGGCATCGTCGAAGCTTCCTGCGAAAAAGAGCATATCATCTGCAAAACGGACGAACTCTACGCCCCGGCGCTCAAAGTATCTATCGAAACTATCGAGGTAGAGATTGGCGAGAAACGGGCTGAGCACATCACCCTGATAGACACCCGCAAGTTTGTCATGCCACTCTCCTTTGAAAAGAGAACCGTTTTTGATAAAAATGGCGAGCAGATAGCGAATCTTCTCATCTCTGACATGACGCTCCAGAATCGTAAACAGCAATTCATGATCGATGCTATCGAAAAAGGATGCTATATCGCATTTGATTACAAAATCGAAATGGACGGATATATCTCTGGCACGATTGACGGCCTTTATAGGTGATTTCCCCTGCTGATAGGCATAGTTGCGGTTCGAGAAGCGAAAATTCGGAGACATGGCCGTATATAGAATACGCTGAATCACTTTGGCTTTTCGCTCCGGTACGGAGATGATACGAAACTCTCCATCGTTTTTCGGCAAAGTGAAACTGCGATGAGGCGCGAAATCGAAAAAATTCTCCAGGTCCGCCACTGGTGGCTCACCCTCTTTCTCCAGCTCGTAATTGACCCTTTCGATTGTAAATAGAGTATCGAAAGAGGAATCAAAAGTATAACGGCTCATATGTGAAGACTCCTTTGTCGCTATGGAATACGAAAGAGCGTCCCACTCCTCTTCTGTCGAGCATATAGACCCGCACATTGTCCTCCTTCAGTGTCATCTCCTCCAACTCTTCCCGCAATCTTCGCCATTTGAGCTCTGCGATATCGAGCTCGAACACGGAGTAGTTTACACGAAATCCGTAAGATTCCAGCAGATTGGAGACTTTCGTACGGCGTTTTGTATCGGAAATATCGTATGTAATGAGCATAAACATATAAAACTATATCGAAATGGGAAAAAAGTTGAAAGATACGAAGCGATGGTGAGAGATAGCAAAAGAGATACAGAGTCACGATTTGACACTTAAATAGCATATACTTCTATCAACACAAGCTATACCAACTCCCCAGAGGCCTCAGACCCAAACGATGGCTATATCTGTAAATATCACGGGATACGGGACTGAAGTCCCTGCTCCTTTTGTCGCATAGTTTGAGGCCAACTTTACAGCTCTCTATTGTTTATGACAATCGCAACCCATCGTAAACTTGATATATACATTTATATCGAGAGATATATTCACTATTTCTCTTCCAGAATGGCTTGAATGAACTCTTTGCGCTTGAGGGCTTTTTGTTTCGCCTTTTCCCATTTTTTCGGGTCTTGCTGTAGGATCTCTTTGATCTTTTGGGCAAGCTCCACTTTGATCGCTTCGTAATTTTCGATCTCGCCATTTTGCATCATACGAATGAGTTCGTTGGTGTCGTGGATCTCCACAAGGCGATCGGTCGGAGACATTGCGGCGAGGCGTTCGGCTTTTTCCCGCTCTTCGGCGAGTTTTCGAGCCTCTTCTTCGGCTTTTTTGCGGATCTTTTCCCGCTCCTCGGCCACTTTTCTCTCAGCCTCGACCCTTTTGCGCTCCGCCTCTTCGCGTCGTTTGGCAACGATCTCGTCGTTCTTCTTTCGGCGCGCTTTCAAGGCCTCTCGATATTCGTTTTCATCTACAACTTCACAAAGAATCCAACCGAAAGGCTGTAAACCACTTTCCTGGTTTTCCTTTTCGCCATATAGCCAAACAGTCGTTTCGCTTTTAAGGTAGCATTTGATTGTTGTTGACCTCCTATCCAAGACCATTTTTTCCAATTTTTCCGGCTGTTCGGCAAAATTCTTGAATTTCTGTTGTTCTTTTT
>CAZYUW010000069.1:0-7794 GCA_964650685.1 uncultured Nitratifractor sp. | reverse complement strand
TGGCAGAATAAAAGAGTTGGGTTACACTATAGCGGAGCGATGTGGTGAACAGTGAAATTTCATTGATACTGACACTATCCATATTGATCTGGATTTCGCCGTTCGTCGCCAAACTGTTCAGGATGCCGACTCCGCCAATAGAGATACTTCTCGGTTCTATTTTCGCATATTCCGGACTACTCTACAAAAACAGCTATTTCGATCTAATAGCTCAGATAGGTTTCTTGTATCTGATGTTCCTCGCGGGCATGGAGGTTAATCTCAAACAGATCGCCGGAAGTTCCGGTAAAATGATAAAAAGCGCCGCAATGTTTATAATCACGATGGTGATACTCGCGGTCACGGCTGGAGTAGTGCTGAATTTCGATCCGATAGTGATCATATCTCTGCCGCTGATATCCATAGGTATGCTGGCTCCTCTCGTCAAAACTTATGGCAAAAAAACATCCTGGCTCAGACAGGCCATTATCGTAGGCGTACTTGGAGAGATCGTAAGCATTACGGCTCTGACAGTACTCGATGCCGCTGGTTCTGTTGGATTCAGCTGGAAACTTCTCATAGAGGTTGGATATCTGGCTCTGTTTATCTTTTTGATATATATACTCTATAGACTGCTGCATCTTCTATTCTGGTGGTTCCCCGAGCTGAAAAACATCCTGATGCCCAGAGCCGACACATCTGATCAGGATATCCGTCTGGCTATGTCTCTCTTTTTCATTCTGATATCTCTGATGCTCGCGCTCAAACTGGAGTTGGCTCTCGGAGCTTTTATAGGGGGAGTGGCCATATCAGCTTTTTTTCATCACGAAAAGAGCCTCGAAGAGAAGATGTCCAGCCTGGGTTTCGGTTTTTTGGTCCCGATATTTTTTATACATGTCGGAACCTCGTTCGATCTGAACTCTCTTGTTATTCCCGGGGTACTCTCTGGTGGCGCGCTCATAATGGCAGTGATGATACTCATCAGAATCATTTCGGCTTTTCAGTTGCGTCGCATAAGCGGATCCGAGGATGCCTTTCTGGTCGCTCTCTCACTATCCATGCCACTTACGCTCTTTATCGCCGTAGCGACTATAGGGTATACGACCAACAATATAGGTATTCTGGTCTACTACAAGATGATACTGGCGAGTCTGTTCGAAATCATATTCTCCATGACCGTCATAAAAGTTTTGCTGAAAAGAAAGATATCAAAAAGAGAGAAATGACTACAGCTAAAAAGCGATCTCATTATCCCCAGCTATCTGGAGAAGTTCGAAATACTCTTTTTGGAGTTTCTGATTCGACTTTCTAAGAGCAGCGGCCTCACTGTGCAAAGACTCGTACTCTCTCTCGAGACCCTTTAGTACCATCAGTGAATTTTCTCCAAAAAGCAGTATCCCCACATATATACCGAAAATCAGTATACCGATCATCACGGCGGCGAGACTGTTGACCGAGAAACCAAAAAGCTCTCTTCTGTCTTTCTCCTCAATGATCGCCTTTTTTCCGGGATCGCTCAAAGAAAGAGCTCCTTTCCGAGATATTCGAACTCTCCCAGTTCATTCTCTATTGCCAGTAGACGGTTGTACTTGGCTATGCGCTCGCTTCTCGCTGTCGAACCTGTTTTGATCTCCGCCGTATTGAGTGCGACGGCAAAATCGGCGATAAAACTATCTTCACTCTCTCCGGATCGATGACTCATCACGCATCTGTATCCGTTTCTTTGCGCCAGCCTCACGGCGAGCATTGTCTCCGATACTGTTCCTATCTGATTGGGTTTTATGAGGATCGCGTTGGCAATTCCCCTTTCGATACCTTCGGAAAGTATTGACGCGTTTGTAACGAAAAGATCGTCCCCGACCAGCTGCACTCTCTCTCCTATACGAACGGTCATCTCCTTCCAACCTTCCCAGTCATCCTCGCTCAAGCCATCCTCTATGGAGACGATGGGATATTTGTCGATAAGATTTTCGTAATACTCTATCAATTCGGAACTGCTCAGTTTTCTGTTTTCTGATCCCAGTCTATACAAACCGTCTTCTGCGAGTTCGCTGGAAGCGACATCGAGCGCTATCACAACCTCGTCGCCGGGTGCGTATCCTGATCTCTCGATTGCCTGCATGATCACCTGAATGGGCTCTTCGTTGTTTTTCATATCCGGAGCAAATCCGCCTTCGTCTCCAAGGGATGTGCTGTATCCTGATTCCCCCAGTATCTTTTTGAGTGTATGGTATATCTCCGCGCTGGCTCTCATGGCGTCCGAAAAGGAGTCGAATCCGGCCGGCATTATCATATACTCCTGAAAATCGACATTGTTGTCGGCATGCTCTCCGCCGTTGATGATGTTTAACATCGGCACAGGCATGACTACAGCGTTGGCGCCTCCAAGATATCTGTAAAGAGGCATCTTGAGAGATTTTGCCGCCGCCCTGGCCGCAGCCATTGAAACACCAAGCACTGCGTTGGCACCCAGGTTTCCATAATTGTCCGTTCCGTCCAGCTCTTTCATTATCAGATCTATATCTGCCTGATTATACGGACTGACTCCGATAATCGCTTCCGAAATATCACCGTTTACATTTTCGCACGCTTTGAGAACACCTTTGCCGAGATATCTCTTGTCGTCACCATCTCTCAGCTCGAGCGCCTCTCTCTTGCCTGTGCTGGCTCCACTGGGTACGATCGCGTCGGCCTCCGTACCATCGCTCAATCGTACGGATGCCCTTACAGTCGGGTTTCCTCTGCTATCGAGAACCTCATCCGCGATCACATCTTCTATATAAACCATCAATCTTCCTTTTGGCTGAATTGTCACTTGTGTAATTTTATCGCATGAAAACATAGGGAGTGTTGAGTAGTGGGCATACGAAGTGAGGAGTATGCCGCAAACGCGATAAAGACGATATGAGGTCGATGATTGTCAATCCTCGCTCTTTGCTATCTCGTCGTCGTTCATCGCCAGTTTTTCACCAAAACCAAGAGCCTCTTTTATCTTCTCTTCTATCTCGCTTCTGAGTTCGGGGTCGTCTTTGAGCGCCTGCTTGGCATTCTCTTTGCCCTGGCCCAGTTTCTTTGGACCGTAACTGAACCATGCACCGGATTTGTCCACGATATCCAGTTTCACCCCATAATCTATCAATTCGCCCTCCTGGCTGATCCCCTCTCCAAACATGATATCGAACTCCGCCTGCCTGAAAGGAGGAGCGACTTTGTTTTTGACGACTTTGGCTTTGACTCTGTTGCCGATCTGAGACTCACCTTGCTTCAGGGTCGCTATCCTTCTGACATCTATTCTGACCGAAGCATAGAATTTCAAGGCATTGCCACCAGTAGTGGTTTCGGGGGAACCGTAACCCATAGTTCCTATCTTCATGCGTATCTGGTTTATGAATATGACCGTAGTGTTGGTCTTATGCAAAATCGCGGTGAGTTTGCGCAGGGCCTGGGACATCAATCTCGCCTGCAATCCCACATGCTGGTCCCCCATGTCTCCCTCTATCTCAGTTTTCGGTGTCAGTGCCGCTACGGAATCCACCACAATCAAATCCACCGCGGTAGACCTCGTCAGAGTTTCGAGTATATCGAGTGCCTGCTCTCCGAAATCCGGCTGCGAAACGAGCAGATTGTCGGTATCGACACCGAGATTTTTGGCATATACCACATCGAGTGCGTGCTCCGCGTCTATAAAAGCGCAAACCATATCCTCTTTCTGGGCCGATGCGATGGTCTGCAGCGCGAGGGTGGTCTTGCCGGACGATTCCGGTCCATAGACTTCGACTATCCTGCCTCTGGGTATCCCTCCTATTCCAAGAGCCATATCCAGCCCCAGAGAACCGGTACTGATAGCGGCCACAGGCTCTATCTCCTTGTCTCCCAGCCTCATTAGTGTGCCTTTGCCGAATGCCTTGTCTATCTGCTTGATAGCCATTTCGAGAGCTTTTTTCTTGTTTGGATCCATTGCCATATACCACTTCTCCTGCTTCTCCAGATCCGGCACAAAAGCCGTTCGGAGTTTTAACGATATTTTAGTAGAAAATTGTTGAACGATCGATTGATATGACGAAATGTCATACAACTTGTGCGGTTTTGGATAAAATAACACGAACGAACAGAACTGCGGAAGGATACACGATGACTATCAGATTGGCCCACTCGCCGGATGCTGACGATATATTCATGTACTATGCTATCAAGTTTGGGTGGGTGGACACGAAAGAGTATCTCTTCGAAAATGTGGCCCTGGATATAGAAACCCTCAACAAAGAGGCACTCAAAGGAGTGTACGATGTCAGCGCGATAAGCTTCGGTGCGTATCCTCTCATCCGTAACGACTACGCCCTTTTGCGTACGGCGATAAGTTTTGGAGAGGGCTATGGACCGAAACTGATACGCAAAAAAGGTAAATATCTGAAAAGAAACTTCAAGGCAGCCCTCTCGGGCAAGCACACGACCAACGCCATGCTGTTCAAAATAGCGTATCCCGAAGCCAGACCCGTCTATATGGATTTCCTGGATATAGAAAGGGCCGTCGTGACAGGAGAGGTCGATGCCGGCGTACTTATACATGAATCCATACTCGATTTCGATGATAGCCTCGAAGTGGAAAAGGAGATATGGGATATATGGGTGGATCTGGCAGGCAAAGAGATGCCGCTTCCGCTTGGCGGTATGGCCATAAGACGATCTATACCCCTAATAAGAGCGATAGAGATAGAAAGTATTCTCACCGATGGCGTCAGAGTGGCCAACGACAGAAAGGAGGAGCTGTGCGCCAGACTCGAAAAGGAAAATCTGGTGAGAATCTCCGACGAGATGCTTGAAAAATATCTACGGATGTACGCCTCTGGCGACTCCATAGAGTTATCCGATATCCAGATCGAAGCTCTCGACATACTGTACGAGATAGGATATCGACACGGACTATGGGAGTGCCCCATAAAGACGAAAGACCACATGATACCCAGAGAGTACGAATCTCTGCGTTCGATGTAGCGGAGATCGACAGTGGATCCGAGATGTATTTGAAAAATATCGATTTCTCAATCTATTCCAGTATAAAAATAGGGCAGATAGAGAATGTATTGGTTTTGGAAAAAGAGGATGAGATACCTTCGGATCGATATCTCGTAGGGGGTGCCAACAATCTGCTCATAGCCCCCTCACCCCGACCATTGATGCTTCTGGGAAAAGATTTCGCATATATTGAGTCAAAAGGGGATATACTTGAAGTCGGTGCGGCGACACCCGGAGGAAAACTTCTGAGTTTTGCGAAAAAGCACGATATCGGAGGATTCGAATTCATGGCGAAACTTCCGGGCACTATAGGCGGAATGACCGCCATGAACGCCGGAGTTAAAGAGCATGAAATCTTCGGTATACTCAAAAGCGTCAAAATCCATGACAAATGGATGGACAAAGAGGAGATCGAACACGGATACAGATATGCCGATCTTCCAGGTATAGTCACTGCCGTACGCTTCGAAAACTCTGAAGGTTTCGACGACAAACTCGCAAAAAATCTAGATAACCTGAGATTGTCGCAACCATCACAGCCAAGCGCGGGCTCCGCGTTTAAAAACCCTCCCGGAGATTTCGCCGGTAGGCTCATAGAGTCGGTTGGATTGAAAGGCTATAGAGAAGGGGGGATGGCATGGAGTGAGATGCACGCCAACTTTCTGGTGAACCTCGGAAATGGTCGGTTCGATGAAGCGATAAAACTTATAGAACTGGCCCAAAAGAGAGTTTTCGAAGAGTACGGAGTGCGACTCGAAAGAGAGATCATAGTGATAGACTGAAATAACCTCTATGGGTTTTCAATTTCACTCCGAAGCGATCCCTGATGCGCGAACCACCACTCTATAGCGAAAAGAAGTCCGGGAGTTTTGGCTATATCATCGTCACGCATAATATTCTCCGCCAATCGTACCGGCACCTCCACTATCTCTATCTTTTCACCTTCCACTCCTCCTCCCGGACCACACTTCATACTCTCATCCACTTCGGTATAGAACAGAGTCTGTCTGCTGCCGGCAAAACCGACAGAGGTATAAAAAGAAGCGATTTTGAAAAGAGATTCGGGCTCGACGCAATATCCACACTCCTCCTCGATCTCTTCGACAGCCGTCTCTTCAGGAGAAAGATCTTTGTCAAGCAGGCCGGCACACAATTCTACAGTTATCCCGTCGTCGTTTTTCATAAATACGGCAGGGCGGAACTGGCGTACCAGTACGAAACTATCCTTCTTTTTGTGATAGATCAGTACAGCTACACTGTCGCCCGCTTCAAGCACCTCCCAGCTCCTCTCCTCTCCATCCTGAACATATCTTGCGAGCCAGGGCTTTATGTATCTACCCTTTTGCAATGGTATCAATTCGAAATTCGCTATATCTATTTTCATCCGTTTTTCCTAAACGAGTATCAATTTGGCCAAACCAAGAAAAGCGAAAAAACCAACCACATCGGTTACGGTCGTCAACAATACAGAACTGGCCACCGCGGGGTCCACCCCTATCCTTTTCAGGCCAAGAGGGATCAGAGAACCGAAAAGTCCCGCGAATATCAGATTTATCACCATCGCTATACCTATGACTATACCCAGTTTGGTATCGTTGAACCATAAAAACGCTATCAGACCCATAACAATCGCGAATATCACTCCATTCAGCAACGATACGGTGAACTCTCTAAGAATAGCGGATCTGGACTCACTCCAGCCTATTTCGCCCAAAGCGAGCTGGCGAACCATTACCGTCAGAGACTGGGTTCCGGCATTGCCACCCATAGAAGCGACTATCGGCATCAAAACCGCCAATGCCACATAGGTTTTGATGGTATCGTCGAAAAGTCCGATCACAAAAGAGGCCAAAATCGCCGTCAACAGATTGACACCCAACCATATCGCTCTCTTTTTGGTAATGGCGCCTATATCTCTCTCCTCCTCGGACTCTTCGTCGACACCGGCCATTTTATAGATCTGCTCAGTAGCTCTATCCTCTATGACATCTACGATATCGTCCGATGTTATACGACCAATGAGTCTGTTTTTGCTGTCTACGACCGGCAAAACCACCAGATCGTAATCTTCAAACAGCTTGACGACATCCGATACCGGATCGGTTGCCTTGACAGGTTGTATCATCTTGTGTTGTTCACTGAAATATTTTTCGAAACTTTCGTTAAAATCGAATGTTATAACATCTTCCAGTGGCATACTGCCAACATAATATCCGAACTTGTCAGTCAAAAACACATGATGTATATTCTCCAGACCATTCTCTTTTCTCAACTTTTTCAACCGCTCAATGGCCTGCCCCACTTTCTCTTCGGCCTGTGCCGAAAAAAGCTCAGTCTGCATAAGTGAGCCAGCTTCGTTTTCATCGTAGTTTTTGAGTTTCTTGATCTCTTCTATGGTCAGAAAATCCGGATACCTTCCTATGGCTTCCATGTAAAGGAAAACGGTAAAAGGGAAATTGTATTCTTTCAGAACCTTAAAGGCTCTCATTGTTGTTCTGTAGCCATCATCGATGGTAATAACTACAGTTTTCGGGGGTATTTTTCTGCCGGATTTAACCATTTGCCAGAGTTCGTCAGGGGAAACCACGTTGTAGTTGTTTTTCTTCAAAAATTCCATCTGCTTTTTAAAGTCTTCCATCGAAACAGAGGTTGTGGGGTATCTGTTATCGCCAAATCGGTGATAGATGAAGACAGTAGCGTAATCACCTCTTGCCGGGAATGTAAAGAGAGCAGCTATCGTAAAAAGTAAGATGATTCTTTTCAGTGACATTTTCTAACAACCTCACGTAGTTATCCCTTTCT
>CAZYUW010000068.1:0-10777 GCA_964650685.1 uncultured Nitratifractor sp. | reverse complement strand
TAGAAGAAAAATTGGGAGATACGGAGTATTTAGCATCTACCGACTACAATCAGAGATTGGAAGAAAAAGCAGAGACCGAGTATGAAGAGAAGGTTTCTTTGGATGATCAGAGACCTTCTGTAGAACTTCATAGTGATCTGGATACACTCATTGCAGAGAAAAACATCAATGCACTTTACGATCTTGCCAAAGAGCCTTTGGCAGAAGCCGATGCGTTAAAATTGGCTTCGTTTGGAGATAAAGATGTACATATTGCATTGGCAAGAAATGAAAGCATTACCGATACAGTGGCCATAAAACTGATAGGTACAGTCTACCTGGCACACAAAGCACTATTCTCTAACGCGAATGTCTCAGCAGATGTCAAAGCAAAACTCAAACAACATATAGCAGGCAACCCAATGTACAATGACCTGCTGCAAGGAGCATAAGATGGCAAAACAGAATTCGACACTGGATCTGCATTATGAAGAAAAAGCATCCGGACCGGTTACTTGTCTGGGGATGGAGTTCGAGAATGATGAGGCAAGACGAGAGTATTTTACCGAGCAGCTTAGAGAGAAGCTCAAAGATCCTGAGTTTCGCAAAATAGAGGGCTTTCCCATCGCCACCGATGAAGCGATCCTGGAGCTCTCCGATCCACCATACTACACTGCCTGTCCCAATCCTTGGATAGCCGACTTCATCGAAGAGTGGGAAAGTGAGAAGCCTGAGAAGCCGGCGGATTACCATTATCATCGTGAGCCTTTCGCCGCCGATGTGAGCGAGGGCAAGAACGACCCCATCTACAACGCCCACTCCTACCATACCAAAGTACCGCACAAAGCGATCATGCGCTACATCCTGCACTATACCGAGCCGGGAGACATTGTCTTTGACGGTTTTGCCGGTACGGGGATGACCGGTGTGGC
The DNA here is from genome assembly GCA_964650685.1 of uncultured Nitratifractor sp. GTDB lineage: Bacteria > Campylobacterota > Campylobacteria > Campylobacterales > Sulfurovaceae > Nitratifractor. The sequence goes on along the minus strand of CAZYUW010000068.1, from coordinate 9,866 downwards.
GGCACAGATGTGCGGCGATAGGAAAACAGTGCTTTCTCTGGGCTACCAGATCAAACCGGATGGGACGATCCTCAAAGAGGAGGAGAATGAAGAGGGCAAGAGTGTGTGGGTGCCGTTTTCCAAACTTGGAGCCAGACGAGCCGTGCTCAATGACCTCTCACCTGCTGCGACCTTTATCGCTTACAACTACAATACCCCTGTCGATGTGCAAGCTTTTGAGCAGGAAGCGAAGCGAATACTCCGGGAGGTAGAGGAGGAGTGTAGGTGGATGTATGAGACCCGGCATACAGATGGCAGTATAGGCAAGATCAACTATACCGTCTGGTCCGATGTTTTTGTCTGTCCGGAGTGTACTCAGGAAGTGGTTTTTTGGGAGGCTGCTGTAGATAAGAAAGCGGGCAAAGTAAGAGACAAGTTTCCCTGCCCTCACTGTGGAGCAGAGTTGACTAAGCGATCGATGGATCGAGCTTGGAAAACTAAGTATGATGATGCCATTAATAAAACAGTGCGTCAAGCGAAGCAGGTGCCGGTGCTTATTAATTATACTATTGAAGGGAAAAGAAACAAATATAATAAACTTTTAGACAAATATGATCTAGAAAAAATAAAACAGATTGAAAGTGAAAATATTCCATATTGGTTTCCAACTAGCAGGATGATTGATGGAAAAGAAACAAGAAGGAATGATAAAATTGGTTTAACTCATGTACATCAATACTACACTAAGAGAAATCTATGGATATTGTCTGCAATACGAAATAGATGTGAATCTAAGCAAACGCTATTAATGTTTAATTCTCAACTTATAAATTTAAGTAAATTAAATCGTTATAGACCAGGTGTTTCCTTCCCCTATAATCCATTAAGTGGTACCTATTATATTGGATCTCAAATATCCGAATCAAATGTTTTTACAGCATATTATAATAAATTAAAAAAACTTATATCTGCATTGAGAAATAATGAACAGTCATCTATCATATCAACACATTCAATGGTAGAAAGAATAGAATGTTCTGCAGACTATATATTCACCGATCCACCATTTGGTGCGAATTTGAATTATTCAGAGCTAAGCTCAATATGGGAAGAATGGTTAAAAGTAATTACCAATAATAAGACAGAAGCCATTGAAAATAAATCTCAGGGGAAAAATCTTTTTGAATACAAAGACTTAATGACGAAAAGTTTTAAAGAATACTATAGGATTTTAAAACCTGGAAAGTGGATGACTGTCGAGTTTTCCAATACAAAAGCATCTGTTTGGAATGCCATTCAGTCGGCATTGTCGGAAGCGGGATTCATCGTCGCCAATGTCTCGGCTCTCGATAAAAAACAGGGAAGCTTCAAAGCAGTGACTACAACTACCGCTGTCAAACAAGACCTTGTTATCTCCGCTTATAAGCCTAATGGAGGTTTTGAGGAGCGATTCGAGAAAGAAGCGCAAACTGATGAGGGCGTATGGGATTTTGTCCGTACCCATCTGGGTTATCTGCCTGTCACCAAGGGTAGTGCCGGGAAGCTGGACTTCATCCCAGAGAGAGATCCGCGTATCCTCTACGATCAGGTGATCGCCTACTATGTGCGAAAAGGCTATATGGTACCCATTTCGTCACAAGAGTTCCAGCTGGGGTTGGCACAGCGTTTCAGCGAAAGAGATGGTATGTACTTCCTGCCCGAACAGGTAGCAGAGTACGACAAGAAAAAACTGCGTGTCAAAGAGCTGGTACAGCAGTCACTCTTCGTCTCTGACGAATCGAGCGCCATCGCCTGGCTCCGCCAACAGCTCAAGCAAAAACCACAAACCTTCCAAGACCTCAATCCTCAGTTTATGCAAGAGATCAGTGGCTGGAGCAAACACGAAAAACCACTGGAGCTGAGCACTCTACTCGAAGAGAACTTCCTGATGTACGACGGTAGCGGCAAGGTACCGGAGCAGATCCACACCTATCTCTCTACAAACTGGAAAGACCTGCGCAATCTGGACAAAGAAGATCCAAAACTGGTAGAGAAGGCCAAAAACAGATGGTATGTCCCGGACCCGAACAAAACCGGAGACCTTGAAAAGCTACGAGAGAAGTCACTACTCAAAGAGTTCGAAGAGTACAAAACGCAGCGCAAGAAACTCAAACTCTTCCGTCTCGAGGCGGTAAGAGCAGGTTTCAAAAAAGCATGGCAAGAGAGAGACTACGAAACGATCATCTCCATCGCAGAAAAGATACCGACAAATGTACTGGAAGAAGATCCGAAACTGTTGATGTGGTATGATCAGTCGATTACGAGAGTGGGAGGGTGATATGGCAATTACAAAAATCAAATTTCAAAACTTCACGGCTTTTGATAAACTTGAATTCCTTCCAAGCCCCGGTGTAAATATACTTATCGGAGCGAATGGTACGGGAAAAACACATATCATGAAAGTGGCTTACAGTGCCTGTGATATCACGAAAAGTCAAAAGGATTTCGCAGAAAAGCTTGTCAATAATTTCCTGCCAAGTAACAAAGCCATTGGACGACTTGTGCAGAGAAAACCGGGCAGCAGGCGGGCGAATGTAGAAATACACAGAGGGAATTTTAAATTAAAAATCTCTTTTTCCAACCACTCGAAAAGCACAAAATCCGCGACCATTACAGGTAACAACGAGTGGATGGGAAAGCCTCTGGAAAGTGTATATATTCCGGTCAAAGAGATGCTCTCCAACGCTCCCGGTTTTCGTTCTCTCTATACTCAAAGAGAGATCCATTTCGAGGAGATCTATGCAGATATCATCGATAGGGCATTTCGTCCGTTGCCTCGTGGAGGTATCGACCGGGAAAGACAAAGATTGCTCGAGATCATCCAAAAGATCATCGAAGGAAAGGTTTCACTCAAGAACGAAGAGTTTTTTCTGAAGAACAAGCAAGGGAATCTGGAATTCAGCCTGTTGGCCGAAGGCGCCAGAAAGCTGGGATTACTGTGGCTCCTGATACAAAACGGAACATTGTTGAATGGTTCGGTGCTGTTCTGGGACGAGCCGGAAACGAATCTGAATCCAAAACTTTTCGGTCCCATTGTAGATATTCTCTTGGAATTACAAAGAATGGGAGTGCAGATCTTTATCGCAACACATGACTATGTCATTCTCAAAGAGTTCGATCTAAGAAAGAGAGAAGATGACAAAGTGATATTTCATGCACTTTACAGGGAAGAGAAGGGAAAGAGTCCCCAATGCAGTTCAACGGAACGATTTACTGATATTCAGCCCAATGCCATCTTGGAAACTTTTTCGGACCTTTATAACAGAGAAATAGAAAGAAGTTTGATGAGAGGTTGATGAAATGGATTTGATAGAAGGAAATCTGAAGCTGAATCTTGACGGAGATCTCATCGGATTCAAATTCGATGACAAACACCTACATGGTCTATCTTATTGTATGAAAGCGGTGGATTTTATTGTTCGTTCCAATGAAGAAGAGTTTTACTATTTCATAGAGTTTAAAGATCCGGACAATCCAAAAGCCCATGGCAAAGATATCAGAAAATTCATGAAAGAATTTATAGCTGGAAAAAAGGATGATGAACTGGTTAAAAAATTCCGAGATACTTTTTTGTATCAATATGGAATGAACTGTCTCGATCTTCCTATTCGATATTGTGTTCTGGTCGCCAGCAAAGCACTGGATAATGCGCTTTTGTTGACACGTACGGACGATCTTAAAAGGAAACTACCGGTTTCCAAGCCGTTGGAAGTCTGGGAAAAAGAGATTGCCTCTGATTGCATCGTTTTAAATATTGAAAGCTGGAATCGACATTTTTCGGATATGCAAGTCGAACGGATCGTCTGATCGATGTGGCATTATAGCTCCATTCACCGCTCTCCCTGCAAAGTGTTGGATACGCATACACTGTGGGATCAGACAATTTGCACCATCTGGTTGCTCGAAGATGACAGTGTGGTCAAAGTACCGTGTGATAGCCTTCGGCCACTTAAAATCGAGATCGATAGAGAAAAAGAGCTGAGTCGTATTCTCTACATCTCCTCCGCCGCCAAAATCGCGCAGGCTGTCGAAAACAGTAGTGATCGAAACGAGCAACAGGTACTACTCGCACCTATAGAGTCCAATGTCATCCCACTTCCCCATCAACTCTCCGCACTCAAAAAAGCGATCTCAAAAGAGCGGGTTCGCTATCTCATCGCCGATGAAGTTGGACTCGGAAAGACCATAGAAGCCGGGCTTATTATGCGTGAACTGAAATTGAGAGGGCTTGTTCGCCGTGTACTTGTCATCGCTCCTAAAAGTATCGCGACACAGTGGATTAGTGAGATGCAGACACACTTCAATGAAGCGTTTCAATTGGTTATAGGGGAAGACATCGGCTCACTCAAGCGCATTGCCTCGGCACACGGATCAGAGAGCCCAAACCCATGGTCTGTCTTCGATCAGGTAGTCGTTACCCTGGACTCGGTAAAGCCTCTGGTCAAGAGACGGGGTTGGAGCAAAGAGCGTATCGATGATTACAATGCTGATCGTTACGAGGATCTTGTCACCGCTGGTTGGGATCTGGTGATCGTAGATGAAGCCCATCGTCTGGGAGGAAGCAGTGAACAAGTAGCCCGTCATAAACTGGGACGCGGACTTGCAGACGCTGCGCCCTACATGCTTTTGCTCTCTGCAACACCGCATCAAGGAAAGCGAGATGCCTTTTACCGCTTGATGAGCCTGCTGGACAGTGAAACCTTTTTGGATGAAGAGAGTATCACCAAAGAGAGGGTGGCCGAGTATGTTATCCGTACAGAAAAGCGTAAAGCCATCGATGGCGATGGCAAACCACTCTTCAAGCCAAGAGTCACACAGATGCTTCCTGTCCAATGGCAGGCAAAACATGCCTTGCAAAAAGAGCTGTATGAAAGCGTAACAGAGTATATTCGCCTGGGATACAATCAAGCCATGCAGGAGAAGAAGCGACATATCGGCTTTCTGATGGTCCTGATGCAGCGTTTGGTAGTCTCAAGTACCCGGGCGATCAGGATGACATTGCAGCGTAGGCTGGAGGCTTTGACGGCCGATACCGTTGAGGGAGTTGAGCCTTCAACTATTTCCGAGGAAGAGTTCTATGATATGGATGCACAGGCACAGCTCGATGAGTTATTGCAGACACATATGTTGGCTGTCAAGAATGAAGTCAGCGAAGTAGAAGGCTTGCTTGAGCTGGCCAAACAGTGTGAAGCTTCGGCTATAGATGCCAAAGCAGAAGCACTAATGCAGACACTATCTGATTTGCAAAGAGAAGAGAATGACCCTGAGCTGAAGATATTGATCTTTACAGAGTTTGTGCCGACGCAACAGATGCTCATAGAGCTGTTTGAATCACGAGGAGTTTCCGTAGCCCATCTCAATGGTTCGATGAGTATGGAAGAGCGACAGGCTGCGCAGGAAACATTTGCAGAGGATACGAGAATACTTATCTCGACAGATGCCGGTGGAGAGGGACTCAACTTGCAGTTCTGTCATGTGGTGATCAACTATGATATTCCTTGGAATCCGATGCGGCTCGAACAGCGAATAGGAAGGGTTGACCGTATCGGTCAAGAGCATATTGTCAGGGCACTCAATTTTGTATTTGAAGAGAGTGTAGAGTTTCGTGTCAGAGAAGTACTCGAAGAGAAACTAAAGATCATTTATGATGAGTTTGGTATCGACAAGACCGGAGATGTGCTCGACTCGGCACAGGCAGGTGAGATATTTGAAGAGATATTCACTTCCGCGATTCTCGATCCTAATGCTGTCGAAGAAACGATAGATAGCAATCTGGCTCGAATGAAAAATGATATTGAAATGATCCGTAAAGAGTCGGAAATCTATGCTGTTTCGGATGAACATGACCCCAGTGCGGTCAAACAACTGCGAACGCATCCGCTTCCTTATTGGGTAGAGCGCATGACCACCTCGTATCTTGAAGCCAATGGAGGAGAAGCCATCCGGAAACAGTATTGGTGGGAACTGAAATGGCCTGATGGCAGTATAGACAAAAGAGTGGTATTTACCGTACGGGACGCTTTGCACTATCGCAATACCAAACTCTTGAATCTCGAAGATGAAAAGGTGAGAAAACTACTAAAAGAGTTAGCGCAGACAACGACTCATCAGCCTTTGCCGATTGTCCGTATAGAAGGGCTTCCGGAGAGTGTTTCCGGTTATTGGGGTCTGTATGAGATCTCCTTGAGTACCTCTACTGCCACATATGAATATGTACGGGCTTCATCGGCGAAAAGAGATTTCGTCGTTCTATTCGTTGCGGAAAATGGAAGAGTTTTTATACCGACGGCAAGACACATTTGGGACCTACTCCAGACAGCCAAAGTGACAGTGGTCGGCTCCATTGCGGAAGATGATTCAGTTGCACTGAACGAAAATCTGCTCGAGAAGGCAAAAGAGGTAGGGCATGAGAGATATAAAGCACTGAAAAACCATCATCTCAGAATAGTGGAAAGAGAGGAGAGTCGAGGAAGATATACCTATGAAACACGGCAAAAAGCCATTATGAAACTTGGGCTCGACGAAGTGAAAAAGTACCGGCTGAAACAGCTTGATAGAGAGAGAAAAAAGTGGGAGGCAGAGTTGCATTCGTTGAGAGAAACTATTCCGGCAATCAAAGCTCTGCTCGTTATGAAGATCGAAGCAGGTGTAGAAAATGCATGATTGGCGAGAAAATATCCTAAAAGAACTTGTACCCCAGCTAAGCAGGCTTACACTCGTATCCGACCCTGACCACCTTTTTTCGGAAGAGAGGTTGCAAATCGCACTTCAGGAGAGAGGATTCGATCTGCTTGAGTATGAAGGTGCCATCGAGTTTAGATATATCTACGAGTCCCAATATCGTCATGAAAACAGCAGAGAGTTGATTGTCGCAGTGAGTCGGGACACATTGAGTGATCTACCATATGATATTTTGAAACAGTCACGGCAACTGAATTTTAATTTGGCGAAACTCTTTCCCTCTCTGAGTTATCCTGTCGTACGACAACTTGACAAAAGGTATTTAGACAAACTCTACAGTAGCAACAAGATAAGAAATAGTTATGCTCTGGGTGATAAAAAGAGTATGGATTTCATCTTGCGCCATGTATTTGAAATTTCTGTGGAACTTATACGGGATAAAGTCGGTCTATTGAAATGTCTGTTACGATGCCACCACAACAGCCGGTTCGAGATACCTATGAACATAAAAGAGTATCTATATGAGGAGATACGAAAAAATCCTCAATTCGAAGGATGGCCTCTGAAAGAGATCATCTGTAGTGCCGAGCGTTTTTATGCATTTTTACAGGCAGAGTGGCCATATTATCTTGAAGAGTTCATTCGTAGCAATAGCGTTGGGGAAAGCCCTCTGGCCTATATCGGCAAGAATGCGAAAGGCATACCTTTTGGTCATGACGATATTCTGGTCTATATAGACAATCTCTTTCTCGAGGGGAAATTAAAGCCGGTCATCATGCCGGAGAGTGATATTGCAAAGCATGCATGGGTACAATGCGGTATACGAGAGGAGAAAAATACCGAACGCATAGAGCGTTTGTTTAGCTTGATAGAGAGGGAATTGCCTCAAATCGATGATAGTTATAGTGACTGGTTATCCTATGCATCGAAATGGGCACAGCTAAGTTCGATGATCTATACAAGCGACAAAGATGATTTTCAACGCCTCCAACATTTTTCAATGAAGTTAAATCGCCAATTTTCAGATTGGCTCGATAAACACTATACGAGTTTGATAAATATACCACCGATGCATGTGGCAATGGTACATCATATCCCAAGACGATTATCTCGTGAACTGGATAGAAATAAAAATAAAAAGATAGCACTTCTTGTCATAGATGGTCTGGCTATGGATCAGTGGGTGAGCATTCGCAATGTTTTAGATGAGAAATTTTCGAGTCTAATCATGAAGGAGAGTGCATCTTTTGCATGGATTCCGACTCTCACCTCCGTATCGAGGCAGGCAATCTTTGCCGGGAAAATACCTATCTATTTTGCCGACAGTATTCATACCACCGGCAAAGAACCCAAACTATGGCAGCAGTTTTGGGAAGATCAAGGACTCACAAATATACAGATTGCTTATGGAAAGAATCTTGGTAAAGGAAAGGCCAGTACCGATTTGGAAAAATTAATCGCTACAAAAACGAAAGTCATAGGCCTCGTGATCAATACGGTGGATGACATTATGCATGGTATGGAATTGGGTGCAGAAGGAATGTATAATCAGGTGAAACAATGGGTGGAAAAAGGTTATTTGCCGGACTTGATTGAGGGGCTTCTCGAACGGGGATTCGATGTATGGTTGACTTCTGACCACGGTAATATCGAGTGCTTTGGAAAAGGCAGACCTGCGGAAGGTGCCATTGCTGAAATACGGGGAGAGCGTGTTCGCATTTATCCGACTGCAATATTGCGTGATCGGGTCGAGAAAGAATTACCTTTTGCCAGACACTGGGACTCTGTCGCTTTGCCCGCAGAATATTTCTCTTTGATAGCAAAAGAAAATTACGCTTTTCTCCGAGAGGGTGAAAGTGTCGTTGGTCATGGCGGTGCATCTATCGAAGAAGTCATCGTACCATTTATCAAATTCGAGCGGAGATCATAATGGCTAAAAGGCATGAGTCGATAGGCATCAAAGAAGTTATTAGATGTGAATGGCTCGATAAAGCTGTCAATCTATTGTTGTCAGGACTGGATTCGAAGGCCATTAGAGCTGAATTGCATGAGTATTTGTCCTGTCGCAAAGGAGATGGAACAATCGCTGAAAGAAGTGTAAATACACGATCTTTCGTCGTGAACAATATCATGAATATCTGGGTAAATCCGGCAAGAGAACTTTTGCCTCTGAGAGATGATGCTTTGTGTCTAATCAGGGAAAAACCGGATTCGATAGCTATAATGAATTGGGCTATGCTATGCGCAGCATATCCTTTCTGGTACTATACAGCTATTCAGACTGGGAGATTACTAAACCTACAGGAACAAGTATCACAAAGGCAGATTATAACGAGGCTTAAAGAACAGTATGGAGACAGAAACACTATCGATAGATATGCACAATATGTCATCCGTTCCTTTTTATATTGGAATGTACTATACAAGACAAATAAACGAGGAATCTATATCTATGGCAATAATATAGAGATAAGTGATACGAAAGAGATAGCTCTATTGTGCGAGGCGATATTACGAGCGGACAAGAGTGGAAAAAGCACAATGAGAGATTTTGTAAACTCTCCTGCACTTTTTCCTTTCACTCTAAAAGTTCCAAGTGTCACAAATATGATAGATGTCAATTCGAGATTGAAGGACTCTGCATATTCGGTAGAAGAGACCTACATCTTTATAGAAAATTGAATTGGAAACTGTTCAGATTTGCATCGTCGTTTCGGAGCCGCGACTTCAGTCGCGGAATTACATTGAAGTCCACACAGGTTCACTCTCGCTTTGGAAAGTAGAAGTCCATCTACCCAGAGCAGGGACTTCAGTCCCGTTATATCACCATTTTGCGGGGCTGAAGCCTCCGACTCCATGTTTCGATGCTTTGGGCTCTCATATGCAAAAGATAGAGAAGCAAAATTGTCGGGATATTCTCTTACCGTGTGGATTCGCTGATTGTATAGTATCTTTAAAGATACTATTTCAGCCATTCTAAAGTTAAAGTGAAATATATTAGATTTTAGGAACATCAAAAGGACTTCGACATGCCAACCATTTCGATGTTTTATGGAATCATTATAAGGATGTATTGTGCTCCAAAAGAGCATAATCCACCACATATTCATGTCTATTATCAAGATTATAAAGCTATTGTCAACATAAATGAAGTTGAATTGGTCGAT
>CAZYUW010000067.1:0-12103 GCA_964650685.1 uncultured Nitratifractor sp. | reverse complement strand
AAAAAAGGGCGAAATGATATATAAAAAGCTCTGTGCTCCGATAGAGAAAAAATTTGCTACCGCCGCTGAGGCCAAAGCCTATATAAAAGCCAACAATCTGTGTGGAGACCTCAAGGGCAAACCACTTCAGGCCGTAGGATTGTATCTGAAAAGCAGATAGCGTGCGAGGTGCCCGAAAAAGGAGATCCGTCTCTTTATTTCGTGCTCCCGACAATAATAAAAAGAGATATTACTTTTTCTTCACACGGTATATGGATTTTGTGATAAAATACCCCCTGTGTTACCTATTTGATATTCAGGTTTGATTATGAAACATATAATTTTTGCTTTTATAACAATATTGTGTGTGGCGACGGGAGCTTTTGCCGGTCTGTCTGCCGCCAAATACGCCAGGCTGGTCGCCAAAGGGGAAAAGATAGCGTTGAAGCTATGCGATGAAAAAAAGTTGGATAATATAGATACGACGCTGCCAGCGGAAGAAATCTCCGCGATCCTGCTCACAAGCGACGCGTGCGCAGGCCTAAATCGAGCCAGAGCCAAAGCTCTGAGCTACTTTCTCAAAGCGGGAGGAGCTCGCCACGAGATATCCGCGACGGTCAAAACAATAGAAGTGCCCCAAAAAGCCAAATGTCCTGTGTGTGGGATGTTTGTGGCGAAATACCCCAAGTGGGCTGCCGAAATGGTTGTGGGAGGCAAAAGCTACTACTTCGACGGCGTCAAAGATATGATGAAATTTTACTTTTTCGATGGAGATTTCCCTTATGACAGAAACAAGATAGAGAGAATCATGGTGACAGATTTCTATACCTTGAGAATCATAGACGCCAGAAAAGCTTTCTATGTCGTCGGTTCGGATGTTTATGGCCCGATGGGCAACGAGTTGATACCTTTCGATGATAAATCTTCGGCACGAAACTTCCTGAACGATCACAAAGGAGAGAAGATACTCCTTTTTGACGACATAACCCCGAAGATTGTCATGGCTCTGGACGGTATAGAGTACAACGAGTAGGAGACCTGTGGTGACAATCCTCTATGAGAGATGCTCATGAAGAGCTTTTTTTCGATACCGTTGATTTCACTGTCGATTTTGATTGTGCTTTGCCTATGGCACTACAGGAGTTTCGATCGTGGAGGATACGATGGGGCGATCCGAAATCTATCCGCGTCGACCGGCATCTTTTTCCCAGTTTTCGGCGCTTCGTGGTATGAGCCCAGAATGCGCGGATATGACGATCGCGGAAACGGTATATACCCTGAACTTCCACCTATAGACAGATCCGTATTCGCTTATGGAGTCAGTCAGTGACAAATAGCGTTTTTTTTGATTTTCTATCCATCGTTCTATATCGGGAAAGAGGTCGACACTACGCCGTAGTCGTTCTCTCCATACTTATCGTTTTCATTTTGAGTTCCGCGTTTTTTGTTTCCTCCTCCATCAGACACGCGCTAAACTCGGCTCTGGAGGCTGAAGCCGATTTTACCGTGCAGAGAATTCGGGGCGGAAGGGCTGTTGAGATTCCCATGGAATGGGTGGATGAAATTGCCGATATACATGGCATAGAGAAGGTCTCTCCCAGGGTTCATGGAAGATACTTCGTAAAGCCCAAAGGAAAATCTTTTCTTGTTGTCGGTGTTGATTTTTTGGATGAGCAGAGTCAAAGATCACTGTCGAAGTTGCTTGGCGGACTGGATATGAAAAGTTTTTTCAAAGACGGCAATATGATAGTCGGCTCCAAGGTGGCAAAGTGGATGAAAAAAAACTACTATGATAGTTCATATAGATTTCTTACCCCTGCCGGTGATTTTATAGAGTTGAAAGTCTTCAAAGTGCTGGAGCGAAAAAGCGATCTTGTTTCGGCAGATATGATCGTAGTGCCCATAGAAACGGCCAGAAAAATATTGGGTACGGGAGAGGATTTTGCCAGCGACATACTCTTCAATGTGCCCAACGACGACGAATGGGACAATATCTCGGACAAGGTTTCGGCTCTGCATTACGATATCAGAGTGGTCAGCAAAAAAGAGATGAAAAAAGCATACAGAGAACTCTTCAGTCACAGGAGCGGATTTTTTATGTTGCTTTTCATGCTTACGCTCATGGCTTTTGTCCTGCTGGTCTATCAGAGGTACAATCAGGTCTATTCTATGGAGAAGCGGTATATAGGTATCCTGAGAGCACTTGGGTGGAGTATCGCGGATGTGCTGAAACTGAAATTTTCCGAAACGCTTTTTATCGTCATATTTTCATATTTGACCGGCACAGCATTGGCTTACCTCTATGTCTTCGTTGCCGGTGCTCCCGTAATGAGGCAGATATTTTTCGGTGAAGGAAATATGAATACCGCCTATGAGCTGGCCCCGTATCTGGATTTTTCCGTTTTGGTCTCCATATTTCTGCTGTACGCTCTACCGTTCATTGCGTCCGTGCTGATACCTGTATGGCGTATCGCTGTCACCGATCCGAGGGAGGCGATGATATGAGCCGTGATCCCATCATAGAGATAGTCGACTTGGATCGCTACTTTAAAAACGGCCACAAAAAGCACTACGCGCTCAAATCGATCAACCTGAAGATAAGCAGAGGGGAGTTTGTCGTGCTCAAGGGTGTCAGCGGCAGCGGGAAGACCACATTGTTGAGTATTATGGCTGGACTGGATCGTCCAAGCAAAGGAGGTGTCACGGTCGAAGGGGAGTTGCTGCCGAAACTTCCCGATGCTCATCTCAGTCGATTCAGGGGGCGTCATATAGGTATGATATTTCAGCACTACAATCTCATCGAAACACTCACTGTCAGAGAAAATGTGCTTACTCCTCTCGTTCCGATGGGAATAGATGCGTACGAAGCACGAAAACGGACAGAAGCGAGTATGGATAGAGCCAATATCCTCCATAAAGCCGATCTGCAGGTCAGGTATCTCTCTGGAGGAGAAAAGCAAAGAGCCGCTATAGCCAGAGCCATAGTGTCGGAACCGGAAATTATACTCTGTGATGAGCCGACCGCCAATCTCGATAGAGAAAACTCTCTCAAGTTTCTGGATATCCTTATCGAGATCAACAAAGGAGGCAAAACTATTGTGGTGGCTACGCATGACCCGATATTTGAGGAGCTGGATATACCTCGTACTTCGATAGAGATGGAAGATGGCATCATTGTTTAGAAGAGTGACGAACTTTCTGTATGCCTGGATGCCGGAAGGAGGGGCGTTTTGAATGCTGTGATCCTGGATAGCAAAGTACAGATATATCTTCTTGCCGAAACAATACTGGCTATCTTGATGACGATAGCCTTTTTCGTCTCCGCGCGCATTCTGGTCAAATGGGATTTCGGGAGTTTGAGCGAAGAGCAGTATGCTCTGGAGAAGAGATCCTATCTGGTGATGACAATCACTCTTTTCGTTTTTGTCGTCAAATTTCCGCTTTTGCCATATTTTGTCTTCACCATCGACGATCTGAGCTCTCTTGTTCCGGGAGCGATGTGCGCGGCTGGTGTCATATCGGCCAACGATTACGGTTTGAAACTGCTTTTCGTGAAACTTTTTATAGTGTTTATGCTTATATTGTGGATCATGATCAACCGCTACGATCTCGAAGAGAAAAACTACCCCTGGTTCAGACATAAAAGCATCCTGTTCATCGTCATATTCGCTTTGATGATCGTCGAGCTGTGGCTGGACATAAGCTATTTTTCCGCGATCGACATACATGCTCCGGTAAGCTGCTGCTCAGCACTGTTTGGGCAGTTGGAGGGAGCCAATCCGCTCCCTTTCGGTATGGATACCGGCACTATGCTCACTCTCTTTTATATGAGTTATCTTTTGATAGTTTTGCTCTATTTTGTCGGAAAAGACGCGATCCTGTTGCCCGCGCTGGCGCTTTTCGTCTATCTGGCATACTATTCCGTGGTCTATTTTTTCGGAACATATATATATGAGCTTCCTACCCATAAATGTCCGTTCTGTATGCTGCAAAAAGAGTATATGTATGTCGGTTATCTTGTCTGGGGTTCTCTTTTTGGAGGTGTTTTTCTTGCGGCGGCGGCATCTGTGGCGACAATCTGGATCGGTCGCGATACAGGCGGCGTCAAAAGGATTGCCCTTTCCATGATAACCCTTTTCGTGTTCGTATCTACGGCATATGTCGCTGTATATTATTTCAAAAACGGAGTATTTTTATGAAGAGACTCATTCCATTTTTGACGACGCTGATCTTTGTCGGCATCATAGTGGCGATATTCGCTTCTCTGGCCAAAAAGGAGCAGCCGGTCACCATCGTCAAGGGCAACACGGCTTTCAGGCCGCTTCCGATCAAACTGAACGCCACCAACGACACCCAGTGCAAGATGCTGATCAAAAGCGAGCGCAACGCGGCCGAAGTGATCGCTCCCGACGGCAGGACATGGTTTTTCGACGATCCGGGGTGTATGGTGTTGTGGCTACAGAAGAGACCGTTCAAAGAGAAGGCCAGAATGTGGGTGCATACCATCGATACCGGGAAATGGATAGATGCCACAAAGGCGTGGTATGGCATCAGGGATGCGACCGAGATGCATTATGGATTTGGTGCCAGAGAGAAAAGGTGCGAAGAGTGTATCGATTTCGAAACGATGAGGATCAGGATGCTCAGAGGAGAAAATCTGACCAATCCGAGGATCAGAAAAAAGCTGCTGGGGGTATGATATGCCAGGCATAGATCTGTTGTGGGTAGCTACCGCCGCGTTTCTTGGGGGTTTTGGCCACTGTCTGGGAATGTGTGGCGGTATCGTCATAGCCTACTCTTCTGCCAAAATCGACAAAGACTGGTCGAAAAGCCATGAGATTCTGGCGCATTTTCTCTATTCCGCGGGCAGAATAGTGACATATGTCACGCTGGGAGTGCTCTTTGGAGCCATAGGCGGGGTGGCCAAATTCAATGGTTACGCCAATGGTGTCCTCACCGTGACAGCCGGCATATTCATGATACTTGCCGGTTTGTCTCTTGTTGGTAAAATAGAGTTTCTTACCAGACTTGAGCACTCTTTTTCCAGGAGTGGATGGTATCAGAAGAGTTTTAGGTATATCTTCAGGGAGAGCTCCCTGTACAGTTTTTTCCTGCTTGGTATGCTCAACGGTCTTTTGCCATGCGGTCTGGTCTATTTTTTCGCTATAGAGGCGGCCAGCACCGGCAGTCCACTGTGGGGAGGCGTGGTGATGTTGATATTTGGCATCAGCACCATCCCCGCTCTTATGGGTCTGGGGCTGTTTACGGGCATCTTTTCCAAAACATCTTTCAGAAAAGTGATGATAAATCTCGCGGCGGTTGTCGTTGTCTTTTTCGGTCTGTATACTGTTTACAGAGGATACGATTTTATCAAAAATCCAGATAAATCTCTACTGAACTGTTGTGAAAGCGAAGAGAGTCATAAAAAGCAAAAAGATGGTGTGGATATACCGAATCTGAAGTTTCAAAAATCCCAGTAGAGGCGCTTTTGAGGGTATTTTTGGGATTTTTTGTCATATTTTGCGCATCGGCTCTTATAGATAGATATTTTTATCTGCTTGCTGATTATCGATCAAAATAACTGAAGCAATAAATATTTTTTTGCTATACTTATGCGCATAATCAAAATAAATGAGGAGCTTTACATGGCTATTTTGGATGAAGTGAAAGAGGTAGTGGTCGAGCAGTTGAATGTTAACCCCGACGAGGTAAAAGAGGAGTCGAAGTTTGTCGAGGATCTCGGTGCCGACAGTCTGGATGTCGTCGAGCTGGTTATGGCTTTGGAGGAGAAGTTCGATATAGAAATTCCCGATGAAGAGGCCGAAAAGATCGCTACGGTTTCCGATGCCATAAAATTTATAGAAGAGCATAAAAGCTGATCTCTCTGGAGCTTCCGCGCTATGACGGGAGCTCTATTTTTTGTGCGGAGCAAAAGGAAGCTTTTCGCAGGAAGGCTTCCTTTTACTACGACTACAGAGGAGCCATTGTGAGACGAATCGTGATTACCGGCCTTGGAATGATAAACAGCGTAGGGCACAACAAAGAGGAAGCGTTCGAGGCTATCGTGGAAGGCAAATGCGGGATAGACCATATCTCTTTTTTCGATACCGAAAAGTTCTCTGTCAAAATCGCGGGCGAAGTAAAAGATTTCGATCCAGCTTCAGTGATGGATCCCAAAGAGATCAAAAAAGCCGATCGTTTCATACAGCTGGGCATAAAAGCCGCCGCTGAAGCAATGATGGATGCGTCGATAGACGACAGTGTGGAGCGGGAAAGATTCGGGGTGAGCTGTGCCTCTGGTATAGGGGGACTTATAGCTATCGAAAAAAACTCTGTTATATGCGATACCAGGGGTCCCAGAAGGATATCTCCTTTTTTCATACCGTCTGCACTGGCCAATATGCTTGGGGGATTCATATCTATTTATCACGATTTGAAAGGGCCCAATCTCGGCTCGGTAACGGCATGCGCAGCAGGTACTCACGCCATAGGCGAGGCGGCCAAAACCATATTGACCAACGGAGCGGACAGGATGCTTGTCATAGGCGCTGAAGCTGCCATCTGTCCTGTGGGAGTCGGAGGCTTTGCCGCGATGAAAGCTCTCTCTACGAGAAACGATGATCCGGCGACCGCATCCAGGCCATTCGATAGAGACAGAGACGGTTTCGTCATGGGAGAGGGTGCCGGCGCACTGGTGCTTGAAGAGTATGAAGCCGCCAGAGCCAGAGGCGCGAAAATATATGGGGAGCTTATAGGCTTCGGTGAGAGTGGAGACGCCAATCATATCACGACTCCTACGATGGATGGGCCGCTCAGAGCCATGAGAGCTGCGTACGAGATGGCGGGCAGACCGAAGATAGACTATGTCAACGCTCACGGGACATCCACTCCGATCAACGACAAGAACGAAACCGCCGCTTTGAAAGAGCTTTTCGGCGGTAAAGAGAACTGTCCTGTCGTCAGCTCCACCAAAGGCCAGATCGGTCATTGTCTTGGAGCCGCCGGTTCCATAGAGGCCGTCATATCTTTGATGGCTCTCAACAGCGGCGTGATACCCCCCACGATCAACTACACTACTCCGGACGAGAACTGTGATCTCGACTATGTTCCAAACGAAGCGAGAAAAGCTGAGCTGGAAGTTGTGATGAGCAACTCTTTCGGTTTTGGCGGCACCAACGGTGTCGTGATATTCAGAAAATTGTAAAGAGTCAAAGATGGCCACCTATCTGGATTTCGAGAAGCCGGTCGAGTCTATAGAGAACGACATAGAATCCGCCCGGGCTCGTGGAGACGAAGCAGCGGTAGAGATACTGAAAAAGGATCTTGAAAAAGAGGTCAAAAAACTCTTTGGCTCACTCAACGACTACCAGAAACTGCAACTGGCAAGACATCCCGACAGGCCATACGCTCTCGATTATGTCAGGCTTATCATGGAGGATGCCCAGGAGATACATGGAGAGAGGACATTCAGGGACGACGCGGCCATATTGTGCTATCTTGGCTGGATAGGCGGACAGAGAACCGTATTGATAGGTGAACAGAAGGGCAGAGGCACCAAACACAAGATCAGAAGAAATTTCGGGATGCCCCACCCAGAAGGTTACAGAAAGGCGCTTAGAGCTGTAAAATTGGCTGAGAAATTCGATATCCCGGTACTGATGCTCATAGACACCCCTGGTGCCTACCCGGGAATAGGAGCCGAAGAGAGAGGTCAGAGTGAAGCGATCGCGCGTAATCTTTTCGAACTCTCCGGAGCGAAGACGCCTCTGGTGTCGATAGTCATAGGAGAGGGAGGCAGTGGAGGTGCTCTGGCCATAGGTGTGGCGGATCGCCTGGCGATGATGAGATATTCAGTCTTTTCTGTCATATCTCCAGAAGGGTGCTCAGCGATTCTCTGGAACGACCCGTCGAAAGTGGAACAGGCCACCAAGGCTCTCAAAATCACCCCGGACGCGCTCAAAGAGCATGGTCTGATCGACGATATCATAGATGAGCCTCTCATTGGCGCGCATAGAGACAAAGAGACTGCCGCCGCCGCCGTGAAAGAGTACTATCTCGATTCGGTCAAGTCTCTCCGTGAGATAAGTACCGACGAGCTGCTCGAGAGGCGCTATCGCAAACTGACTTCAGTCGGTGCTTTCAAAGAGGCCTGATGGTCGACGGAAAGAGGCGTCTTGCTGGATGAGATAGTCAACTCCATCGTAGAGATCGTCAATCAGTGGGGGTATAGCGGGATTGTCGCCGCGATGTTTCTCGAGAGCAGTTTTTTCCCTTTTCCGAGTGAAGTGATCATGTTGCCGGCTGGGTATCTGTCGCATAGAGGCGATATGAATATCTTTGCCGCAATATGCGCGGGTATTGCGGGTTCTATGGCTGGAGCGGCACTTAATTACTATATTGCCCACAGGTATGGAAGGCGCTTTTTTCTGAAGTACGGCAGGTATATTGGTTTCGATGAAAAGAGTCTGGGTAAAATAGAGCTTTTTTTCGAAAAACATGGGGAGATATCCACATTCAACGGCCGCTTGATTCCCGGAGTGAGGCAGTATATATCATTTCCGGCCGGTCTGGCCGGGATGTCTCTGGGCCGCTTCTTTCTCTATACCGGTCTGGGCGCGGGTCTGTGGGTGAGCGTTCTGGCGGTTCTGGGTTATTACGCGGGAGCGAACGAAGAGTATCTCAAGCGATATCTGGACAACGCCACATACACAGTGCTGCTACTGGTACTGGCACTAAGCCTTTTTTACTGGATACGAAGCAGGGCGAAGGGGAGTCGATGATACTGGCCGATATTGGAAACAGGCATATACATATCTACGAGGATGGAGCGGTGTTGAATCTGGATCCGCATGACGCCATCGAAAATTTCGGTGAGCGGATAGTGCACTATATCTGCGTCAACGAATCGCTGCGTTCAGAAATAGTCGAAAACACATACTGGAGAGATATCTCATCAAGGATCGAGCTGAAAGGATCGTATGAGAAGATGGGGGTTGACAGAAAGGCGCTATGTCTCAGTATGGGGGACGGTCTATACATAGATGCCGGAAGCGCGATAACGATCGACAAAGTTTCGGGAGGAGAGTATATGGGGGGATATATAGTGCCCGGACTATACTCTATGCTGAAGGCTTACTCGGGAGTATCCGCGCTGCTCGAAATCGATCCCCACTGGCATATAGATACACAAAAACTCCACAAAGGTACACGGGAGCAGATATCCTCATCGATTGTTCTGGCACTCGAAGCCCTCGTGGCGACGATCCGCGATGAGGATGAGGCGATCTACTGCACAGGCGGAGATGCACGGATAGTATCATCGTGGTTCGAGGGATCGATATGTGACGATGCTCTCGTTTTCAAGGGTATATTGAGGGCATTGAACGACAGTGGTGTGTAACCTGACGATAGAAGCAATTAAGTTATGAGGGGCAAACGATGTTGACGATAGCGCTGCCGAAGGGTCGCATAGCGGAAGAGACGCTGGAGATTTTTTCCGCCATATTTGGTGATGGATTCGAGTTTGAAAACAGAAAACTCATTCTCGATATCGGGGATTTCAGATTTCTGAATGTAAGAAACCAGGATGTCCCCACTTATGTGGAGTATGGTGCCGCGGATCTCGGTGTGGTTGGCCTGGATGTGATAACCGAGAAGGAGCTGGATATCATAGATATGCTCGATCTGAATCTGGGTAGATGCAAAGTGGCAATAGGCATCAGGCAGGAGGATGAGCTGGATTGGAGCAGGCCCGATATAAAGGTGGCTACCAAAATGGTCAATATAGCCAAAAACTATTTCGCGTCCAAAGCCGTAGGCGTGCAGGTCATCAGACTCTACGGCTCCATAGAGCTCGCTCCGCTGGTGGGGTTGGCGGATGCCATAGTCGATATAGTCGATACAGGCAAAACCATGAAGGAGAACGGACTCAAGGTAGCGGAAGAGATAATGGACTCTTCCGCTCATCTGATAGCGAACAAAAACAGTTTCTACGAAAAAAAAGAGGAAATAGTCTCTCTTTATGAAAAGATCAAAGAGGTGGTCGATACCCGTGCCTGAAAACAACTCGCCCGAAGCACTCGATATCTATGCCAGGGTCGAGGATATGCTGGGTTTACAGGAGGCTTCGGAGGATCTGTACGCCTACTATATCGATGAGCTTCAGAGATACGATTTTGCCACTTTGCTCGATGTAGGTTGCGGAAGAGGGGCTTTTTTGGGTGAAATCGGAAGACTCTTTCCGCATGTCGAGTCCAGCGGCTTAGATAAAAGCGCCCAGATGGTATCTATGGCGAAAAAGTCGGGTTTGAATGTCGAGTGTCAGGATATAGCGGCACACTCCGGCAGCTACGATGTGATTACGGCCGTTTTCGATGTGCTCAACTACATAGAAGCCGAAAATCTCGCTATCTTTTTCTCTCATATCTCCCGCCTGCTTGCGAAAGATGGTCTGTTTATGTGCGATATCAATACGATGTATGGATTCGAGGAGATAGCCGTAGGAGCATTCAGCGCCGGAGACGAGAGCAGATTCGTTTCCATAGACAGCGACTTCGATGGCGAGATCTATACAGCTACTTTCGATCTTTTCGAGTTGAAAGAGAGCGGATGCTGGGAGAGATCCACGCAGAGAATATATCAGTACTTTCATAATCGCGACCATATAGTCGGACTTTCGAAACTCGAACTCGTAAGGTGTGAAAGTATCGCTCTCTACGCGGATATGGCCGACAAAGAGTTTCTGGTTTTTAAAAAGGGCTGAGTGATTTGGACTTTCCGAGGATTATATCTAAACCTTTAGCCATATAGACTAAATAATCTTTAAAAATATCTTGAAATATTTCTAAACATATAGTACAATGCCATCAAAAAAAGGAGATACAAGATGGCAAAGCACCAGTACCAGACTGAAGTGGGTCAGCTTCTGCATCTGATGACTCACTCTCTCTATTCCAACAGAGAGATCTTTCTTAGAGAGCTGGTATCCAACGCGAACGATGCGCTGGACAAGTTCAATCATCTGCATCTGAGCGAAGAGCGCTTCAAAAACGAAGAGTGGACTCCAAGGATCGATATAAAGATCGACAAGGAGGACCGCTCTATAGCCATTATAGACAACGGCATAGGTATGAACGATGAGGATATTATCGAAAATCTCGGAACGATAGCCAAGTCTGGAACGAAAGCGTTTTTGGAAAAACTTAGTGGCGACGCCAAAAAAGACAACAATCTGATAGGTCAGTTCGGCGTAGGTTTCTACTCGGTCTTCATGGTCGCGCAGCGGGTGGATGTCATCAGCAAAAAAGCCGGTGATGACAAAGCCTACAAATTCAGCAGTGACGGGAGTGGCGAGTATGATCTGGATCAGGTTGTCAAGGACGAACATGGTACTGTCGTTTATGTAAAGCTCAAAGATGACGCTTCCGAATTCCTCGATCACTGGAAAGTCAAAGACACGCTCAAAAGATACTCCAATCACATACCGTATCCCATCCATATGCAGTACAAGGATATTGAAAGTACAGGCGAAGGAGACAAAGCCGAAACGAAAGAGGTCGAGAAGGACGAGCAGGTCAATGATGCCAAAGCACTCTGGACCATAGCGAAAAACGAGCTGAAAAACGAGGAGTATGTGGAGTTTTACAAAACAGTGTGGCATGATCCCGAAGAGCCTCTTTTGTGGCTGCACAACAAAGCCGAAGGTTCTATGGAGTACACAACTTTGTTCTATATTCCCAAAACCGCTCCGGCGGATATCTATAGAGCCGATTTCAGACCGGGTGTCAAGCTCTATGTAAAGAGAGTGTTTATAACCGACAAAGAGAAGGAGATGCTTCCTCTCTATCTGCGTTTCGTCAGAGGTATCATCGA
This sequence comes from uncultured Nitratifractor sp., assembly GCA_964650685.1. Lineage (GTDB taxonomy): Bacteria > Campylobacterota > Campylobacteria > Campylobacterales > Sulfurovaceae > Nitratifractor. The sequence continues at coordinate 253 of CAZYUW010000067.1, read as the reverse complement.
CAGCGAAGATCTGCCTCTGAATGTGAGTCGTGAGATTCTCCAGGAGAACAGAATTCTGGCCAACATCAAGCAGGCTTCCGTCAAGAAGATACTCGCGGCTATCAAAAAGATGGACAAAGAAGATTTCGATATCTTTGTATCCCAGTACAACAAACTTATCAAAGAGGGTATTTACACCGATCATCTCAACAAAGAGACCCTTCTGGGTATAGTCAGATATAAAAGCAGTGCGGTAGAAGGGTTGACATCTCTG
>CAZYUW010000066.1:0-4710 GCA_964650685.1 uncultured Nitratifractor sp. | reverse complement strand
GAGATACAATATATCCGGCCCCATGGTTTTTACGGCTGTAGGTGTGATGCTTTCCCCGTTGCTTGTCGGAGGGGACGCCATACATCCCAATGCCGAAGCGATTCAGATTGTGGCCGAGATAGCTTTGATCGTAGTGCTTTTCAGCGACGCAGCCGCGTTGGATCTGCAGCATCTAAAGGGTCAGTGGCGCTATCCAGCGAGGTTGCTTTTCATAGCTTTGCCCATTACTATAGTCATAAGTACTTTGAGCGCTACCTATTTTTTCCCGAACGAAGAGATTCTGTATATTCTGCTTTTGGCTCTTATCCTCGCGCCTACCGATGCCGCTCTAGGCAAAGCCGTAGTGAGCGACAAAAGGATTCCGGAAAGTGTCAGAAATACGATAAATGTCGAGAGCGGCCTCAATGACGGCATAGTGTTTCCAGTACTGCTTACGGTATTGGCCATGATGGGTGGAGGTGATGGCGTCGAAAGCGAAGGATGGATAGGATATATTGTCAGGCAGATCGGTATAGGTGCTGTCGCGGGCTCTGTAGCGGGGTGGATTGGTGCCAAAATTGCGGGTTTTGTAACCCGCAAGGAGTGGATGGAACATCAGTATTACAATCTAACGCCTATAGCTCTTGCGATCTTCTCATACTATATGGCTGAATATTTTGGAGGCAACGGTTATATTGCCGCATTTTTTTCCGGTCTGCTGCTGGGCAATACCAACAGAAAACTTCGTGAAAATGTCGAAGATTTCGCCGAGAGCGAGGGTGAGCTTCTGATAATGGTCAGTTTTCTGGTTTTTGGTCTGGTATTCGTTCCGGCGACAATATCGTACTGGGACATGAATGCCTGGATATTCTCTTTGCTGAGTCTGACGCTGCTCAGAATGGTTCCTGTGGTTCTGGGTTTCGGATTTTTCAAGCTGGATCTGCCGACGAGACTCTTCATAGGATGGTTCGGCCCAAGGGGTATCGCGTCCATACTCTACATCCTGGTTGCCGTACACCACCTCAAAGGGATAGAGGGGCACGAGACGATATATGCCGTAGCCACTTTGACCATCTTGCTCAGTATTGTGTTACATGGACTAAGCGCCCAGCCTCTTGCCGTCATATACAGCAAGAATCGACAGTGATTTAAATTTTTGAAAATTTGCGATATATTGCTGACCGGATCTTTTATGCTTGTCTATTTGGTGAGATATGTTTTATAGCTGTTTTTATCGATCTCTTCGCAATAGAGTTTGTATCCCTGCTCCTTGAATGTATCTATCAGGGGTGCTGGCATAAAGTCGGTTTTAAGCAGCAGCACCTCTCCCGCCTCCAGGGTATTGAGTGCTATTTTTGTTTCCGCCAGAGGATTTTTTTCTTGATCCAGCAGTTGTGTTCCGTCCAGTACGATAGACGGCGCTTTGTCGATCCAGTCTGGTCTTTCGGTTTTTTGGTGTGCAGTATCGTTTTCCTGCGCGTTACCTTGAGGCGCTAAAGCTTCCTGTCCGACCTCTTTGCGCAGACGATTAACCAGATCGTATAGTTCGAAACCCCCTATCATGGCAACCTGTTTCAGTGTAGCGATACGACCTACGGTACGGCGCAGGATCGGATTTTTGAGTTTGCGATACTTCGGATGCAGCTCCATCAGAAACTTTTCAAGTTCTGGATACTCCGAGAGCATTGCGTTGATATTGGTATCGGGTGCGATATCCATTCTCGTCTCCTCCATCTTTGAACGATAATTGCAATGATACAGTAATTTTTAATCTATTTTTCGCTTTTTATGGCGCTTATTTTTGAGGTGAAGCACAGAGCAGGGATTTTTGCAGCGATCACACTTGTGATCAATATAGTGTGTTTGGTTTTTCAGCGCTTTTCGAGACTATCTCCTGCTCATCTTTGGTGTCATTGGATATACCATAGCGGCACAATCGATATGGTTGGCACGGAATCCGCCGTTGATCCAATGCATGAAAGAGATGCGATTATATAGAAAAGATTGTATGAGATTGTATGACGATACTCTATTTGATCGAGAGATTTTCGGAATTTTTTTGGATTGTTTGGTGGTGGCGCGGGGCGGAATCGAACCGCCGACACAAGGATTTTCAGTCCTTTGCTCTACCGACTGAGCTACCGAGCCGTCGTTAATTTAGACTAAGTGGATGAAATTATACATGCTGAACTTTAAATAGCTCTTAATTGTTCTGAAGCTTTTTGACAAAGTTTACAAACTCATCGCCTCTGTGGGCGTAAGATTCGAACTGATCCAGACTTGCGGCGGCGGGTGAGAGCAGAGCCGCTTCATTTTTTTGCAATCTTTTGTCCACCATTTCAAGAGCCGCGTGTAGATCGCGACACAAATGGGCGTTCACCCCCTTTTTTTTCGAGAGTTCGACAAGTTTGTCGCTGTTGCTGCCTATGGCGTACAGTTCGGCATCCAGTTCATAGAGTCTCTCAATGAGGGGAGACATCTCCACTCCCTTGTCGTCGCCGCCGGCGATCAGATGCAGTTTGCATCCCGAGTATGTATCTATGGCTTTGAGTGCGGCATCGAGATTGGTGGCTTTCGAGTCGTTTATCCACAATCTGCCCATACCGTCCAGAATCTCCTCCTGTCTGTGTCTGTCCATTTCAAAATCATTCAAAAGGTCGTAATCGCTTTTGTCGAAAAGCACCCGAGATATAGCCATAGCCAATAGGGCGTCCTGTAGAAACGGTCCCTTGTAGCGCAGTCTGGAAGCGTCCAGGTCGAAAAACTCTTCCAGAAACTCATTGCTGTCGTACTCCACGATCCAGGCGTCGCTTCGAGGCAGCTCCAGTCCGGATGGTACGAGAGCCAGATCGCCCTCTCTCATTCTCCTGAGCGGATCGAGCTTGTCCTGCAGATATCCCAGTTCGGTGGAGTGCCAATCTATATGATCGGGAGTTACGGGCAGAAGCAGATATATGTCGGCAGAAGCGTATTTCGTATGGTGCAGCGTATAAGAACTGGTTTCGAGTATCCACAGAGGCGCATTCGGATCCATATATGCCAGAGGAGTTCCTATGTTTCCGCCGCTGACAGCTCCATTACTCTCCAGTATATGTGTCAGCATCCGTGTTGTAGTGGTTTTGCCGTTGGTGCCGCTGATCCAGACCGTTTTTGGACGAGTTTGATCCGAAATCTTTTCGTATATCGCATACAGTTCGGGTCTTTTCAGGGCATCGATCTTTTCCGGTGCCAGAAACAGATCGTATTCACTGACGGGATTGCAGCTCGCGGCCATGAGTCGGCTTTGCGGCCGCACGCTCGGAGTCAGTATCTCCAGATCGCTCTTTTTTGGATCGAATTCGGAGGAGGGGAGTACGCGGTTTCCTTTGTCATCGATGTATATTTTTTGGCACATATCATCGTAAAAGTCAAATCCGTTTCCCAGTCTGTCGGCTATGGCGCGTGTAGTTTTGCCGTAGCCAAAGAAAGATATCGACATTTACGATCCTTATCTGATCTTGAGAGTGATCAGGGCTATGATATTCGCCAGAAACGAAATCATCCAGAATCTGACAATGATTTTGTTCTCAGCCCATCTTTTCATTTCGTAATGATGATGGATGGGGGCCATCAGAAAAACCCTCTTGTTGCGCAGTTTATAGCTCCCTACCTGCAGAATCACCGATACGGTTTCTATGACAAATATTATCCCTATAAGTATAAGAAGCACTTCACTTTTGCCCAGTATCGCCATATATGACAGGAAAGCTCCTATCGGCAAAGACCCGGTATCGCCCATAAAAACTTCGGCCGGATAGCAGTTGTACCACAAAAAACCCATCAATCCCCCGGAGAGTGCCGCCGCTATGATAACTACCTCCCCGACACCCTGAATGTTGGGCAGAAATAGATATTTGGAGAAGCCCGCGTGTCCGGTCAGGTAGACTATGATACCCAGAGTTCCCAGCCCCGTAACTGTGGGAACGGTCGCCAGTCCATCCAGTCCGTCGGTCAGGTTCACCGCGTTGCTCGTTGCTATCATGACTGTGACCCAGAACGGTATTGCCCAGTATCCCATGTCGAAAAGAGGCGTCTTTATGAACGGCAGATAGAATGTGGTCGAAAAGTGCGCCCAAAAAAGCAGCAGTGAGGAAACGCACAGTGCAACGACTACAAGAAGTATCATCTTTGCTTTGGCGCTGAGCCCCTGCAGGTTGTCACCGCTGAGTATCTTGCCCAGGTCGTCTTTGAGTCCGACGAACGCAAATCCCACAAGCGTGAGCAGCCCTCCGGCAACATATGGATTGTTGAGTTTGGCGCTCAACAGCGATGCGATTATTGTGGAAACGATGAATACGGCGCCTCCCATGGTGGGGGTACTCTGTTTGTTTTCATGATTGGGTACATATTTATTGATAGGCTGACCGGCCTTTTTGGCGAGAGCCCAGGAGATATATCTGGGCAAAAAATACAATGTGATACCAAACGACAGAAAAAAAGCGATACCGGCTCGTACCGAAATATAGTGAAGTATATTGATATCCAGAAACTGATGCAGCAAATATAACATAAGACAAATCTTTCTCGTCCAGTGGTATTTTCCACTGTAAATTTAACAGTTAAGAAGTGTTATTTTACTACAATTATATAAATTTTAGAGCATGACAAACGAGGCAGCATGAGCAGTAAAGCAGTTTTGATAATAACCGACGGGATCGGACACAAACCTCATAGCGTGGCAAACGCTTTCGC
>CAZYUW010000065.1:0-2955 GCA_964650685.1 uncultured Nitratifractor sp. | reverse complement strand
ATTCGACTGCATTAATGTTATTACTTTTTTATCGGTCCTTGGATAAAATTACACAAACTTGCAAAAAGGATGGAAGAATATGAAGTATAAATCAAAAATTGTGATTTTGCTGTCTTTTATGTTTTTTTTGTCTGGATGCGTTACGATAGATATGACCAGTTTGTTTGATGGAAGATACAGTCCCAGTAAAGACCTTGATAGGACAAAAGGAGCTATTGTTGGAAGCATATCGGAAGGTTTTCTGACCCAGCCTCACGGTCTTTTGGTATTCATAAGGCCGCTGAGCAGCAAACAAAATGAGATAATTTTGGCCACAATGGGCTACAAAGACGAAGATCCTAAACTAAATATATTATCAAACACTTTTATGTATGAACTCCCGCCAGGGAAATATGAGGTTTACAAATGGGAGTATTATTACTATAGAGGCAAAAGTCTGCCAAGAACCAAGCCGATAGTATTTACCGTAAAAGCCAATGAAATTACATATATAGGAAATTTCCACGGTGTAGCACTGACAATGTGTCTTTCTGATTACAATAATTACGCAGAGGATATGAAAAAACTCAGAAAAAAATATCCTATACTGAAAAAGCGCAAAGTCAGCAACCAAGCCTCAAAAATTGCATTTAGAGGGTGGCCACATGAAAAATCAGAGGATCTGTTCGGCAGGGGCAAATGCAAATAGACAATCATTGAATTTGCCTAACGACCAAGTACCTTGATCTTTGCATGGCAGCACATTGAAGTATTTTGGGTCAGTCGGGTCGAGGGCAATCATGGTCTGGTAGATATAGGGTATGACAAACATTTCAGAGTGCATCACGGCAAGAATGAATTTGTCAGAGGTAAATCGCATATCAACGGTATTGAGTCCTTTTGGAGTTATGCTAAGATAAGATTAGTAAAATTTAGGGGACTGGATAAAAAGAGTTTTAACTTACATCTCAAAGAGTGCGAATTCAGGTTCAATCACAGAGGCGAAGATCTCTACAAAATATTGTTAGAAATCTTTAGAAATGAACCTCTCAAGTTGTCTTGACCCATCTGATAAATTTATTTATTAGTCAGTCCCCCAAATATTTTTTTAGAAATGCCGTCACCTTGCGCATGGCGATCTTCGTTTCCGGTGACTGAGGCAATGTGGCCTGAAATACATGCGGCATCCCTTCGTACAGATCCAGCTTGACCACTCCTCCTGCCGTGTCTATCGCCTGATAAAGCCTAACGAAGTTGCTCAAAAAGATCTCTCTCGTGCCGCCTTGAATCAGTGTGGGCGGAAAACCTTTGAAAAAGTCACCATAGACCGGAGATACATAAGGGTGCTTCTGTTCTTCGGGGTCCGCGTATGCGTCTGCGGACGGTTTCAACACCTTTTGATAGATAAAACGCGGCTCTGCATCCTCAAGCGTGACATAGCTCTCCCCCGTACGGGTGATATCGGCCCAGGGAGACCACAGCACAAGCGCCCCGGGCAGCAATCCGTGCGTATCACGCAGCTTCAGCGCTGCGCCGGCGGCGAGCGCCCCTCCCGCGGAATCCCCCATCATGGCAATATCGCTCATCGCATATCCGTCTTTTCTCAGGGCGTCGATGACGGAAACCACCTGATCGGTAACATCCCTCCATTTGACAGAAGGTGGATTGGTATAGTCCACAGAGATGACTTTCAGACGGGTACTGGAGGCAATGAGTGCCGCCGCGCCCAAAGTACTGCGGGCAGAAAGCATCGTATAGGCACCGCCATGGGTATAGACTATAATCTTTTTGCTGCTTTGCAGATTTCGGGGGGTCAACATAAGTACGGGGGTGTCTCCAAGCGTTTTCTCCTCCACCGAAACCCCCAACTCATGCGCCGCTTTTTGCTCTTTCGGTATTCTCTCCTTCTCAACCGTTTCATGGATCTCTCTCCATGCCTTGATATCGTTGGGTTTGGGCATGTCAAGCGCCTTTTTGGGATCGGGAAAAGCCTCATATACGGGCTTCCAGACCTCGGAGACGGTGGAGGGCACATAGCGGAAAAGTTCACTCTTCTCGTTTGCGTAAACAGTGAAAGTCGCAAACAGTATCAAGAAAACAGCATACAGTTTAAATCGCGACACGAAAACCTCCTCGATAATGTTGTGCTCCCGACCTCTTGATACGATAGATATATTTATCATATCTAACCCTGCAGAAATGTCCCCTAATGTCAGATGAGTTCAATGTCAAATAACCATCACTATTGTACATATTTGCTGCATACAACAAAACATCGCCATATGAGACAATTCAGCATATCTGACTACCTCGATAATATGTATGACAATACACATATCGTTTAAAGTATGGGCTGCAATCCGCAAAAAACAGATACTCAATGATTTTACCAATATTTTGGATTGAAAGAGAATCCTCTATTTAGGGGTTATGCGAACGGAATAGACGAGTATATAGCGAAATAGATATTGAGATCAAAAAATCCCACGATTTTTCAAACTACTTTTCATTGTATAGCTGTTCGTAATGCCAGATGAATCCATGTGATCAGCTGTGAGATAAATATTATCGAATGGGTCCGATCGGCACAACTCCGAGAAATGATCAAAGTTCACGGACATCGACTGACGCCTTGACATTTATTGTCACACTCGACAAATTGCTGCGCGATGAAGAGCTTAAAGCACTTAACATGATGCTTGAAGCTACAAAATCATGCTAACACTACACGAGCATTGCAATAGCACTCCAATACCTACCGTACTACTGGATCCCCGAAGAACAGGTTTTATCAGTAACTATAAATACTAAAAACGATGGAATCGACATTACATTCAAGCAATCGCCTCCGCAGCATAGAGGGAAATATGGAACGATAGAAAACTATATATCCCATTTAATTCCCACTATACCATATGTGTTTACAAGCGATGATCCCTAATTGTCGATCAGCCTATATGATATTGTCGCTCCCGC
>CAZYUW010000064.1:0-18250 GCA_964650685.1 uncultured Nitratifractor sp. | reverse complement strand
AGTCCATCTCCAGACCGGCCAGGGATGCTACATCGAAGAACGCTCCGACCAGCTTCTCCATTTCGTCTCCACAAAGCACCTCTCTTACGAAAGACTCTACGGTTTCTATCTCCTCGTAGTGGCTTTCATGACTTTTCGTGTTTTGCGATATGAAGTTTTTATACGATTCCCACCGAGATATCCGGTCTGCCAGAGCTCCTGTATCACCATCCCCTTCGAGCCTGTTCAGCCTCAGTGCCTCGCTCATCACGAAGTGCCATATATCCACCGCTTCTATTTTGATGTTTTCATAGTCGGGTGATTGGTCGATGTTTTTCCAGTGCTTCCACGGATAGCTCTCCACAAGTTCGGCCGCCTCCAGCCAGATGCACCTCCTCCAGTCTATTTTTTTGTTCTGTTTCGTGCTTCCACTCTCCCAGCCCTTGCCGTTTGTCGAGTCGTTCAGTTCCTGCTGGAGCTCCAGCATCATTTTCAGTTTTCGCGGCATCGTTCGCTCCTGTTTCGTTGATGTTCAAAATTTATAATTGAGCTGCATACTCAGGCTGAACTCGCCGTGTTTGTTGGATATGTTTATATTGCCGGGTATCACCCCTTCGTAGATGAGTCCACTTTCGTTTTCGGTCGGAGAGTATACGACAGCTGCATCCAGGGTATAGCCATTGCCAAGTTTTTTCGTGAAGCCGGCCGTATAGTGCTCTACCGAAGTGGCCGGAAAACCGAGCAGATTCAAGTAGTTTTGCCATTTTTGCAGCCTGGATGTGTCGATGGGGCTTCGACCGTGGTTGTATCCGACGCGCAACTCCCACTCTTCTATCGCGTATTGATAGCCTGCAGCCAGAATGTTCTGGTCTCTCCAGCCAAACCTGTCGTACCCGTCGGCGGAGCTCCACTCTATGCGTTTGTAGTCCAGCGCAAAAGTATGTGGACCGGTTTTGCAGCTGATCCCTATGCCGTATTCGGCGGGTTGTTGCAGTTTCAGGTCGCTGCCACCTTCACTGTTGTCGTATCTCATGGATATAGGTGTTTTATAGACTCCCCCGATTTTGAATCCATTGTCGAAGGCGTATGTAAATCCAATTGCGGCTCCTATATTGGCATCGAGCTCCTTTTCGAACGGATGAGAGCGGACAGTGCCGCCAAGCAGAGCTCTTCTTTCCATCTCTATATCCAGCATCCCCACCTGTAATACAGGAGCTATACCTATACTGAGAGATCCGGTTTTCCAGGCTGCCGGAGCGGCTGCATTCATCAGCATCAGATTGGTTCTCATTTTCATCAATCCGCTGCCGATGGGAGCGTCTTTGAAATCAACGCCCATCCCGGCCACTCCCCACATCCCAGCACCGATATAGAGATGATCGTCTATTTTGGCTCCGTATGCGAAAGAGGGTATTAGGAATGTATCCGCCGCGCTTTCATGATATACGGTGCCGGGTGCGCGACTTTTGATCGTAGGCAAAAACAGAGTTGCCGAACCGCTCAACTCTCTATGCTCTATCGTCGTGATCAGAGCTGGGTTGGCCAGAGTGGACGCCACGCCTGTACCGGCCGCTATCTCCGCTCCTCCCATCCCCATACCTCTGATGCTTTTGGATATCATGAGGTCGCCGTTGGTCGCATACAGCAGTGCAACGGAGCATATCGAAGAAATTGCAAATCTCTTTATCGTCATCGGTGTCCTCTTTTGTGTATCCTGGATTGTATGGCAAATCGATGCATTGTAGCGCATCGGTCATGAGAGAAGGCTGTATCAGAGACCTATGAGTCCGCTCACAGCCTCGTGTATCGGCAGCATGACTCCCGTAGATACAAGTATGACCGCAAGGAGAATCATGCTTTTTTTGTGGTCGAAAAGCATGGCGAGCCTCTCGGAACCAAACGCCGCGGCCAAAAGCGTGAAGTTTACAAATCCAGATATCGTCGAGGCCAGAGCCAGTCCCTTGACCCCCATAGGTCCTATCAGGATTACAGCGCTTGCGGCATATCCTGCCAGAGTGTATGTGGCTATTTTGGCGGCTTTGAGTTGTTCGTGTCTGGAATACAGCCACAAAGAGAACAGTTTCGCTAGACCGAAAGGAAGCAGTCCAATCATATACATTCGCAGTGTTTCGGCACTCAATATGGTGTCTTCTCTGCCGAACGCTCCCCTCTCGAAGAGAAGCCAGATGATCTCTTTTGAAAAAACGATTCCTCCTATCGCGGCTACAGAGAGCAGAAACAGAAGTATCCAAAAACCTTTTTTCAGCTCCATGACCGCATGATCGGTTTTGTCGTTTTTTATCGATTTGGCTATGGAGGGAAATATCGCGATACTCAAAGCTATGGCGAACAGAGCGAGTGGAAGCTGGAATATGCGGTTGGCATAGTAGAGGTAGCTTATGGAACCGGTAGCGAGAAAAGAGGCTAGCCATGTATCGAGAAATGCCATTATCTGGGCAGTTGAGTTGCCCCAGATGGCAGGGAAAAAGTTTTTGAAAAAACGCTTCGTATCCCTCTTGAGTCTATCTCCTCCCTTTCTTAGTGAAACGACTCCGACGCACAGCATTTTCGTCACTCCGAGCTTGCGAGCCATCAGTATGTGAGCCGCCACCTGCAGAGCTCCGCCGGCCAGTACGCACCAGCTCAGCACCAGAAGTATATCCTCTCCTGCTTCGTCTCTGGTCAGCAAAAGGCCTACTATCAGTGAAATGTTCAGCAAAACGGTGGAAAAAGCCGTAGTGGCGAAGTGCTCTTTGTACTGCAGAAGCGATCCCAGGAATGTTACCCCAAAGACCAGCGGCAGATACCAGAACTGTATGGCTACGAATCTGGCCGTAACGGTCAGCATTTGTGTTTCGAAACCGGGAGCGACAAGCATCGTAACATATGGTCCGAGCAGACTTACCGCGATGGAGAGTGCCGTCGTAAGCGCCAGAAAAATAAGAGCTATTTTGGCTGAAAAGATCGATTTTCGTGTGGATGCTATGAATGACGGCATGAAACTCTGCGCGAAAGCCCCTTCGGCGAATATTCTTCGAAACAGATTGGGCAGCTTGAAGGCGACGAAAAACATATCGCTGTAGATATTGGCGCCCAGTATAGACGCCATCGCCAAATCCCTGATAAAGCCGAATATCCGCGAAAGCAAAATACCAGCGCTGTTGGAGAAAACTGATCGGATTTTCATATCGGAATTATATCGGAATGCTCTATTATCCTCATTATCGGATATTTAACCAAACCCCGAAATGGAAATTCATGTGTTTCGTTTAAAGCCATCATCAAACATGCGGGTGTGATGCAAATTCAACCAAACCTTTCAGGTGCGAGCATGATCCTTGTTCGAAGAATTCTGTTTTGGGATTTGGGCTTCAACCAGATAAATACGGATATAATTGTCGTCTGCAAAACAGTTTGGAAAGGTGGAAGAGATGATCGTAGGCATAGAGGGGAGGATAGAGCACAAAGAGCCGACGATAGTGCATATCAATGTCGGTGGATTGATACACGAGGTGAATATCTCCGTGAACACATCTTCGGCTATCGGGGGTGAGGAGGTTAGACTCTGGGCGACCCAGATCATAAGGGAGGATTCGGATACCCTTTTTGGCTTTGCCACCAAAAGCGAAAAAAAGATGTTCGACACTCTGCTCAAGATCAATGGAGTCGGTCCAAAGGTAGCTCTGGCGGTATGCTCCACATTTACCCCGGAAACATTCGCAAGGATAGTGTCCGCCAAAGATGTCGCCATGCTCAAAAGGGTACCTGGGATAGGCCCAAAAGCGGCAAGTAGAATATTGGTGGAGCTGGCGGACTTCATAGTGGATGGCGATGTGTCGGAGTCCGGAGGAGATATGGAAGAGGCGGTAATGGCTCTGGAGAGTCTGGGTTTCAAAAGAGACGCCATTCGCAAAGTGCTTACCGGAGAGAGCGGTGATACTGCGACTCTGGTCAAAAATGCCCTGAAAAAACTCCAAAGACTTTGAGAGACTTTTTCAGGAGCGCAGTGTTTGAAAAGAGATTTCGAAACGATCATTCTTGGGGCCGGGGCTTCAGGACTGATGTGTGCCGCTTTTTTGCCTCGAAAAAGAGATGTTCTTATAATCGATTCCAACCCGCGTATCGCGAGAAAGCTCTCGATAAGCGGCGGCGGCAGGTGCAACTTTTCCAACCGTAAGCTCGATCCGTCTAACTACTTTGCCGACGAAAACTTTACAGCCAGAGTGCTCGAGAGGTTTGGTATAGAGGATCTGCTCGAATGGCTCCGTCATTGGGGTCTGGAGTACGAAATCAGGAAAAACGGGCAATATTTCTGTGCCAAGAGTGCCGAAGATATGGTAAGCATATTGCGCGACGCGACGAAAGAGGCGCACTTCATGCTCGCCACCACTGTAGTTTCCGTATCCCGCGAACATGATATATTCGAGATTCATACCGACAAAGGGGTATTCAGATCCAAAAAAGTGGTTGTGGCGACAGGAAGTCCGGCCTGGCCATCGCTGGGTTCTAGTTCCATCGGTGTGGAGATAGCGGAAAGTTTTGGACATAAGTGTACCCGATTTGTACCGGCTCTGACGGGCTTTACGCTTCAACCTGAACAGTTTTTTTTCAAAGAGCTCAGCGGAGTGTCCGTGGATGTCGTCATAGAGCTGGAGAGAAAGAGGATCGAAGGAGCGTTGCTTTTTGCTCACAGAGGCATAAGCGGTCCGGCGGTATTGAACGCTTCATTATGGTGGCGCAAAGGAGAGATAAGCATAGATTTCGCTCCGGGATTTGAATGGGGTCCGCTTCGGAGATCCTCCAAAAATCTGGCCACTCTGATGCCTTTGCCCAGAAGAGTCGCTGTAGCGTTCCTGAAAGATCTTGGGATAGAGAACGGACCCGCCCGCCATATCTCCCGCGCCGAACTGGCAAAGCTCGAAACTCTCAACCGTTACAGATTTTCTCCCGCTGGCAGATTTGGTTTTGTCAGAGCGGAGGTAGCCAGAGGAGGGGTGCTGACAGATGGGATAGATCCGGATACGATGATGAGTCGCATAGTCGACAATCTTTTTTTTACAGGAGAGGCGATGGATGTCACAGGTGAAGTGGGAGGCTACAATATACACTGGGCGTTCGGCAGTGCCTATGTCTGCGCGCAGGCTGTGGGCCGCGACGGAAGATGACCTGTATCTGCAACATGTTTGGTATATCGTAATGCGTTTGCCGGCTTGAAATCCAAATGGGTGTTTCGCCTGTGATTTCGGATCTTTTTGAGAGAGCTGTCATTTATCCTGAAAATTTTGCTAAAATATCAGCAATTTCCTGACAAATCGAACGAATGGGCACAAAATCTATTATTAAGGAATGGATGCGTAGTATCTTTTTTGCTTCTATAGCGAGTTGGTTGTAGGGGAGTTTTCTATTTCGGCTGAAAGGATTGCGTTTGAGTAGAGGTGTTTTTTTTGCAGCGGCTATATCAATAATAGCGCTTTTTACAGGATGTCGGGGCCCACATTTCGGTGATACGCAGGGGTGGAGCAGCTCACAGAAAAGAGATTTCGAAAGTATACTCGCTTCGGACAGGTACGCCTCCTTGTGTGAACTGAAACCGCTGTACGATCAGTATCGCAGCACCGGAAATACTGCCATTCTTTCCAGAATCCTCACCGGATATGTTCGCAATCTTGCAAACAGCTGTGTAGATATTGACGCCTACAAAAGAGTCGAGAAAGAGAAAAATAGGAACAAGATACATACACATCAGGAGTTCAAATTGAGTTCCGTTTCGGATTCCAGGACTCTTTCTCAGCTCAGATCGGGATATTCGATAGAGGAGATCCTGACTCCATATATTCCAAAAAATCCAATTTTCCACCGACTGCTTGCCGCCTATCGTTCGGGCGACAGAAGTCGGAAGCTGCGCATGAGTCTGGAGAGATCCAAGCTTCTTGACGACGAGGGTTGGGACAATACCTATTTCGTCATAAATGTACCGGAGTTCAGGCTCAGATTTATCGACAGAGGGCAGATGGCCATGTCGTTTCCCGTAATTACAGGCAAGAGAAACTGGCAAACCCCTATATTCAGTGCCTATATGAAGTATGTAGTACTCAATCCGGCTTGGAATGTACCTGACAATATCGCCAGGAGAGAGGAGATACCGAAACTTCTAAAAAATCCCAACTATCTAAAACGCAAAAACATGGTCGTGCGTAGAAGCTACGATATAGACTCTACCGCCGTGGATCCATCGAAGGTGGATTGGAAAAAGTATCTCGGCAGCGAGTACAAACATAAAGAGATTCCATACAAGCTGATACAGAAGGCTTCATCCAGAAACGCTCTGGGTAAAGTGAAATTTATGTTTCCGAACAGGTATTCGGTATATATGCATGACACCCCACGAAAAAGTCTCTTCAGGCACTCCAAAAGGGCTTTCAGTCACGGTTGTATCAGGCTCTCCAAGCCTCTGGAGCTGCTCTACTATCTGTCAGATACAGGGTATCTCAAAAAGAGTACGGAAGAGATCAAGGAGATGCTCAAAAAGGGCAAGAGAAGATATGTCAATCTCGTAAATCCGATACCGGTGCATGTGGTATATATGACAGCCTATCCGGACAACGATGGTTCCATCAGGCAGTCGGCAGATGTCTATGGTTTCGACAGTTCTATGCAGATGAAAAGGGCCCGCTGAAAAAATGGCGCTCCGTGAAATCTCCTGCAAGGGACGGAATTTCAGAATAAGTTACGAGATTCTGAACCCCCGGAATAGTTCCACCATCGTATTTCTGCATGGCTGGGGGAGTTCCAAAGAGGCGATGATGAATCCTTTTTCAAAAAGCCTTCGCGGATACAGACATGTGTATATCGATATGCCCGGTTTTGGCCGCAGTCCCAACGAGAGCTTCATGACCACGGAGGATTATGCCGACAGTGTGAGCTGTTTTCTCGACTCTTTGGGTATCGTCCCGGATATAGTTGCTGGACACTCCTTCGGAGGCAAGGTGGCTACACTGCTCGAGCCCCGATGTCTGGTGCTTATAGCCAGTTCCGGGATACCTGTTCCGAAACCTTTTTCGGTTCGCTTCAAGATAGTGCTTTTCAAAGTTCTGAAAAGGATCGGCACGGGATCTTTGAGGAGGATATTCGTCGCCGATGACGCCAAAGGCATGAACGAAGGGATGTACGAAACATTCAAGCATGTCGTCAATGAGGATTTTTCCGATATTTTCATGCGCTGCAGATCCAAAAAAACACTTCTCTTCTGGGGCAGAGAAGATAGCGCGACACCACTTTGGACCGCAAAAAGGATAGAGGAGTTGATAGAAGGTTCGGTTTTGAGTGTCTATGACGGAGATCACTACTTTTATGCCAAACACGCTCCGGCCATATCCGCGGAGATTGAAAAACAGTGTGCTTCTTTCACGAATAGAGCGCAGAACACTGCAAAAGAGACAGAATGAACGGTGTATTGAATCAGATTTTCTATATTTTGATGCTTTTTTTGAGCGGCTACTATGCGATTACCTCTTTGCAGTGGTACAGCTACAGAGTCGGCAGAGTGCTTTTTCGACATACCAAAGCGCTCTGGAACTACATATATTTTCTTTTGCCGGTGGCTGTATACGATCTGCTCGTTCTCGCTGGAGGAAGCGCGTACTCCTATATCGTCTCCATCGTGTATACGGCTCTTTTTTATTTGTGGTACAGAGGAGTGGACAAAAAGCTGGTGTTTACCGGCAGAGTGAAAAGATTCTTCTTTCTGCTTGCGGCTTTCGGTGTCGCGATGCTTCTCTTTTCATCGTTTCGTCTCGTCTTTCTGCCTGTCGTATGTGCCTGGTTGGTTTCGGTCGTCATAGAGAAACTGCTCTTTCTGGGTTATAAAAAAAAGGCGGCTTCCCGGCTCGAGGCTATGGACAGCATGATTGTCATCGGCGTGACTGCCAGCTATGGCAAGACGAGCATCAAAAACTTCATAGCCCAACTCCTTTCGCGAAAATACCGTGTTTATGCCACACCCCGTTCGGTCAACACTCTGGCCGGCGTGATCAGAGATATCAACGAAGCCCTTCCATCCGATACGGAGGTCTATATAGTAGAGATGGGTGCCAGAAGAAGGGGTGATATCGCGGAAATAGCCTCTTTCGTCGATCCGGATTATGCGGTTGTGGGTACCATAGGCCCCGCGCATATAGAGTATTTCGGTTCGCTGGACGAGATCAGGAAGACCAAACTGGAGATACTCGAAGCACCCGCATTGAAAAAAGCGTGGGTACATACTAGCGCCGCTTTTTCGGATAACGACGAGAGGATAGAGGTTTTTGGGTCGGATATAGAGAATATCGAAGCTACGCTGGAGGGTGTATCTTTCACACTCGATGGAGAGAGCTACTCCGCGGGTGTGCTCGGAGCGTTCAACGCGGTCAATCTGGCGGTCGCCACATATGTCGCAGGAGAGCTTGGTATCGACCCCGGTCAGATACGAGAAGGTCTCTCGGAGATAGAGCCGATCCCCCATAGACTGCAGAGAATCGACGCGGGAGGCAAAGTTATTCTGGATGACAGCTTCAATGGCAATATAGACGGAATGAAAGCCTCTTTCGATCTGGTCTCTTCGTGGAAAGGGCGCAAAGTATTGATCACTCCCGGTCTCGTAGAGGCGGACGAGGCGTTGAACGAAGAGGTTGCTTCCAGGGCGAATGAGGTTTTCGATCTGATTATCGTGACCGGAGATCTCAACTACGATATATTCAAAAGACGCATAGATTCTTCAAAGCTGATCAAGCTGGACTCCAAAGCGGATATGCAGGAGCTGCTGGCAGAAAAGACCAGAAGCGGGGATCTCATCCTTTTCGCAAACGACGCGCCAAGTTTCGTTTAGGTCCACTTTCCCGTCTGTTACGCCGCTGTCGGCTCAGAGCCCTTTGATGCACACTTCGTAGAGATATTCGACATCTCTGTCTTCGAGAGATATTGTACTTCCCGTCTCGAAAAAGGATTCCAGTTTCTTTCTTTTTACGGATGGAGAGTATATACACTCCGGATGTGCAGGTATCATCGCCGTCATGAGAGATATATCGTCCCCGAGTTTTTTTTCGCATATATGGCATCTATCCAGGGGATGCAGCCTGCCCTCGAATTTCTGTATGGAATGATAGCTTTCGCAGACGATTCTTTTGGGGTTTTGTCTATCCCATTTTTTGGCCGCGTCGAGCAGTGTGTCGAAATAGAACGCTTCGATCGTTTCCGTATCTCTGAGATGGGGCTCGAAGATACTTATGTATCTGTGCCACTGCATCAGTCTGTCTCTTTCGTAGAGCCATGGAAAACCTATATGACTCACTCTCCTCAGGCGCGGCATGAATCCTCCTCCGCTCTCTTCGTCTTCGTAGTCTATCAGGTAGCCCAGCTGCAGGATCGAATGTCTGGCTCCGTAAAATCTATACATTCTTTTGAGATATCTTTCGCTCAGAAGAGTCGCTATCATATCTTCGTTTCCGGCTTTTCTAAGTTGGACTATGAAGCCTCTCATTTCTCTATGGCGCCTCCGACAGAGTATTTATCGGGGTGATTGTATCATTTTTGTACTATTTTTTCATTTCGTTTTAACCGCTTTTTAGGTAAAATCTAGGACTTTTTGGGGAAATCGTGCCCTACTAAAATATAGTTTAAGGTTGGCTTATGAGAGATCTTTTCACTTCATTCAAAGACAATTGCGGTTTCGGATTGCTCGCTTCCATCGACAACACCCCGTCGCACAAAAATCTGAACGACGCCATTACGGCACTCTCCAGAATGATGCACAGGGGCGCGATAGCCGCCGACGGCAAAACCGGAGACGGCAGCGGTCTGCTCCTGTCCATACCCAGGAAGTTTTTTTCCAAAATCTCCGAAAAAGAGGGCGCCGTGCTGCCAGAGCAGTATGGTGTCGCGATGGTTTTTCACAAAGACGAAGAGAGTCTCGAAGTACTCGAAGAGATCTGTGAAAACAACGATCTTCGTATATGCTTTACGAGAAAGGTTCCTGTCGATACCGACGCTCTCGGTGAGCAGGCCATATCGACACTGCCGACGATCACGCAGGTTTTCGTCGCCCCAAACTCCCTGATTGGCTCGAGACGATTCGAGGCACTGATGTATCTCTCCAGGAAAGAGACTGAAAACAGGCTCAGGGATGACGATGTGTTCTATATATCCTCTTTTTCGTCCACGGTCATCTCATACAAAGGGCTCGTCATGCCCACCCACATCAAACACTTCTACAAAGATCTTCAGGATGAGGATTTCGAGATAGCGTTCTGCCTCTTTCATCAGCGCTTTTCCACCAACACTCTTCCGCAATGGAGGTTGGCCCAGCCTTTTAGAATGATAGCCCACAATGGCGAGATAAACTCCATAACGGCAAACCGTTTCAATGTCAAAACCAAAAGCGAACATATAGAGAGCGATGTTTTTACCAAAGAGGAGATCGAGAGGCTCTTTCCTGTCATACAGGACGGCATGAGCGATTCGGCCAGCGTGGACAACTTTTTCGAGTTTCTCAGGATAAACGGTGTCGATTTCTTCAAGGCCGCAAGGGCGATGCTGCCTGCCCCATGGCAGAACGCTCCCCATATGGACGCGGATCTCAGAGCCTTTTATGAATACACCAGTACATGTTTCGAGCCGTGGGACGGACCGGCTGCGGTGAGTTTGACGGATGGCAGATACATCGGGTGTATTCTGGACAGGAACGGTTTGAGACCATCCAAATATATAATCACCAGAGACAACAGACTGCTTATAGCTTCGGAATACGGTGTACTGGAGATTCCCGACGAAGAGATAGTCGAAAGAGGGCGACTCCAGTCGGGAGAGATGATGGGCGTGGACCTGAAATACGGTGTAGTGCTCAAAAGCAACGATATAGACGACTATTTGAAAAACAGAGAACCCTACAGCAAATGGCTGAACGAAAACATGGTCTATCTACAGGAGTATATGGACGATCCGTTCTCGACCGTCGAGGTTCCTTCGGACGAGGTGATGAATGTAAGACAGAGATTTTTCAATATCACCCTCGAGGTGATAGATCAGGTCATATCGCCTATGGTAAGCGAAGGCAAGGAGGCGACCGCCTCCATGGGAGACGATACGCCTCTGGCGGCCTTTTCTGAAAAGCAGCGCAATTTCACCGATTTTTTCAGACAAAAGTTCGCGCAGGTTACAAATCCACCGATAGATCCGATAAGAGAGCGTGTGGTGATGAGCCTCAACACGGGTTTCGGAGAGATCAGAAATATTTTGACGGAGGATGAAGAGCACGCCAAGAGACTCAAAACCGTATCTCCGATACTGTCGTATGAGAAGCTGATCATACTCGAAGAGTTCGGCAACGAAAAGAACCCCAAATACGATCCGTCATATAAATCCAGAAGATACTTCACCGGGTTCGAGAGTGATCTCAGGTCGAGTCTGAACAGTCTTGTTGACAGGATTGTCGACGATGTCAAAAACGATGGTGTCAGGACGATCATCCTGGATGATCATGTATTGAGCAGAGACAGAGTCGTGATGCCTATGTTGATGGTAGTGGGCAGGTTGAATCACGCACTGCTCGATGCAGGCGTCAGACATCTGGCCAGTATCATAACCGTAACCGGAGAGGTTTACGATTCACACTCTTCAGCCGCCCTGATAGCTTTTGGAGCTTCGGCCATCCACCCCTATATGCTATTTCAGACCGTGGCGATGGTGGAGAGAAAAAAGGACAAGAGTGTCGATATGGCACCTATCCTCAAGAAGGTGCGCAAAGCCATAAACGCAGGACTTTTGAAGATAATGTCCAAAATGGGCATAGCGACCATTTCGTGCTATCGTAACTCTATGCTTTTCGATATCATCGGACTCGGTGACGATATAGTTTCGGAGTGTTTTCCGGGGGCCAACGCCCTGCTGAAAGGTCTGGGATACGAAGATATAGAGCGAAGGTTGAAAAGATATCACGAAGAGGCTTTCAGCGAAAGCGCCGAAAAGAGAATCTTCCCTATCAATGTCGGAGGATTTTACAAATATATCGACGGCAGTGAATACCACGACTTTTCACCTGCTACGGTACACGCGATACACAAACTCTCCATCAGCGGCAAAAAAGAGGATTACGATCAGCTGAAAAACAGCCTGGAAAACAGAGACAAGAAGTTCATAAGGGACTTTTTCGCGCTTGACAGCGACAGAAAACCCATATCCGTTGACGAGGTGGAGCCGCTGGAGAGTATATTCAAACGGTTCTGTACGGCGGCCATGAGTCTGGGGTCCATATCTCCCGAAGCTCACGAGTGTCTTGCTGAAGCCATGAACAGGATAGGCGGCCGAAGCAACTCCGGAGAGGGTGGCGAGGATGCCGCGAGATTCGATACAGTCAAAAACTCCAAGATCAAGCAGATAGCGTCCGGGCGCTTCGGCGTCACACCGGCATATCTCGCCAGTGCAGAGGAGTTGCAGATCAAAGTGGCACAGGGTGCGAAACCCGGTGAAGGGGGCCAGCTGCCCGGCCATAAAGTATCTCCTTTGATAGCGAGACTCAGACATACGATGCCGGGTGTAACGCTCATTTCTCCACCTCCTCATCACGATATATATTCGATCGAGGATCTGGCGCAGCTGATATTTGACCTCAAGCAGATCAATCCCCGAGCCAAAGTGGCCGTGAAACTGGTTTCTACCGCGGGAGTCGGTACCATAGCGGCCGGTGTCGCCAAAGCCTATGCCGACAAGATAATCATATCCGGAGCGGACGGGGGTACGGGAGCCGCCCCTATAGGATCCATCAAATTTGCAGGAAACCCATGGGAGCTCGGTCTCCTTGAGGCTCACAACGCCCTGAAAGCGAACGATCTGCGCTCTCTTGTCGAACTCGAGACCGATGGTGGACTCAAATGCGGACTCGATATCGTCAAAGCGGCGATATTCGGAGCTGAAAGTTACGCTTTCGGAACGGGAGCCCTGACTGTGATAGGGTGCAAGATACTCCGCATATGTCATCTGAATCGATGCAGCGTGGGAATCGCCACACAGGAGAAAAAACTAAGAGAGCACTACGAGGGATCCGTGGAGCGAGTCGTCAACTACTTTACGCTCATTGCCGAAGATGTCAGAGAGATACTGGCATCTCTGGGTTACAGGTCTCTCGAAGAGATCATAGGTCGTACCGATCTGCTGAAAATCATCGATGACGAGTTCGCCAAAAAGTTCTCCTTCGAGGATCTCCTCATCCGTCTGGACGGGCCGGATACATGTCAAGTGGACTCCAATGAGCCTTTCGACAAAAATGAATATGAAAAAGAGATACTCAAAGAGGTGATGCCAGCCATCAAGAACCCGTCGAAAAACATGATAGTCGAAAAGAGGATCAGCAACCTGAACAGAAGTTTCGGAACCCTCATATCCGGTGAAATAGCCAAATATTACGGTGACGCCGGTTTGCCGGACAAGACGATAGATATCAGACTTACCGGTACTACCGGTCAATCCCTTGGAGCATTCTTGATCAATGGTCTCAGCCTGCATGTGCATGGCGCCGGGAACGACTATATAGGCAAAGGTATGCATGGTGGAAGAATAGTGATCACCGGTGATCTCAGCGGGGAGGAGTTCTCTCTGGGGGGCAACACATGTCTCTATGGCGCCACCGGCGGTAAACTGTATGTTGCCGGTCGTGTCGGTGAGCGCTTCGCGGTCAGAAATTCCGGCGCGATCGCCATAGTGGAAGGTACGGGCGATCATCCTTGCGAATATATGACCGGAGGTGTCGTAGTCATACTCGGCAAAACTGGCGTAAACTTCGGCGCGGGTATGACCGGAGGAGCCGCTTTTGT
The DNA here is from genome assembly GCA_964650685.1 of uncultured Nitratifractor sp. GTDB lineage: Bacteria > Campylobacterota > Campylobacteria > Campylobacterales > Sulfurovaceae > Nitratifractor. The sequence continues at coordinate 4,433 of CAZYUW010000064.1, read as the reverse complement.
CTATGATGTTGAGCACGAGTTTGCCGAAAACATCAACCAGGAGCTTGTGGAAGCCAGGCGGATAGATACCGAAGATACCGATATAGAGAGATACTATCTCAAAAAGCTTCTCAAAGACTACTACAATGAGACTCGAAGCGAAAAAGCCAAAGAGATACTGGATAATTTCCGTGTCGAGATTAGAAACTTCTGGATGGTGCGGCCAAAAGATATGAAAGCACCGTTCAAAATGATCGAGGAGGGGGAGTAATCATGCTGAGATTTTTTGACCTGGACAGATCCGAGGCCGCCAAAAGGAGCGTTGTCGAAAGAATCAAAGATTTCGACGAGATATACGAGATATTCAGGCCCGCAAAGGCTTCCGAGCAGGCCGAGAGGTGCATACAGTGTGGAGATCCGTACTGTCACAACGGTTGCCCCCTGCACAACTATATTCCTCAATGGCTGAAAGCGGCGGCGGAAAAGGATCTGGAGATGGCTTTCAGGCTCTCCAACGAAGCGTCGCCTTTTCCCGAGGTTATGGGCAGGATATGTCCTCACGACAGACTTTGTGAAGGCAGTTGTACCCTCAACGACGGTTATGGTGCCATCACGATAGGTTCGGTCGAGACTTTCATAAGTGAAGAGGGTTTCAAGAAAGGCTTTCGTCCCAAATTTTCCAAAAAAAAGAGTGGGAAGAGAGTGGCTGTCATAGGCGCGGGTCCGGCTGGATTGTCGGTGGCAACATTTCTGCTCAGAGAGGGCATAGATGTGGAGATCTTCGACAAACAGAACAGGCCGGGAGGTCTGTTGATGTACGGTATCCCTGGATTCAAACTCAACAAAAAGGTCGTCGAACGGCGCGTGGCTTTTTTGAAAGAGGCCGGAGCGGTTTTCAGGCAAAATATGGAGGTCGGTAAAGATATAGCTTTCGAAGAGCTGGTCGAAAATTTCGATGCCGTCTTCATAGGTACCGGCGCGACCAAAGGCAGGGGAGCGGGCATAAATGGAGAAGATGCGCGTGGCTGCTATCTGGCAATGGACTTTTTGGTAAATATCCAGAAACAGATATTCGGCGAAGAGGTGGACGGAGCCATAGATGTCAAAGACAAGAGAGTCGTTGTTATAGGTGGAGGCGATACCGCTATGGATTGCGTCAGGACCAGTCTGCGCCAAAACGCCAAAAGCGTCAAATGTCTATACAGGAGAGACGCTCACAATATGCCAGGAAGCCGCAAAGAGTATCTAAACGCGAAAGAGGAGGGGATCGAGTTCGAGTTTTTCGCGTCCCCCAAAGAGATACTCAAAAACGACAGCGGAGAGGTCATAGGCGTCGAGATGGTCAAGACGAGACTCTCTTCGGCGGACAAAAGCGGCAGACAGAAGGTAGAAGAGATATCCGGCAGCGAATTCGTCGTTGAGGCCGATATCGTGATATTCGCTCTCGGTTTCGATCCCGTAGCGTACCCGTTCCTCGCGGAAAACGGTATAGAGACCGACAAGTGGGGAGGCATAATGGTGGACGAGAACTACGAAACCACCAAAGCCGGTGTCTACGCAGGAGGCGATTGCTACCGGGGTGCCGATCTGGTGGTTACCGCGGTGCGCGACGGCAGAGAGGCCGCCAAAGCCATCATATCCAGACTGATCCGGTGAGATGAACGACTTTGTCCGCGCAGCCAGAGACGCGTCTCTGGAGATATCCTCTCTGCTTGAAAGAGGTATCGACGAGAGACTGCTCGAAGAGCTTGGTCGTGGACACGGCGGAGATATAAGCAGGGGTCTGGATATGGCTGCCGAAAAGATCCTGGTAGATCGTCTGGGATCGTATGGAGCGATAGACTCGGAAGAGTCCGGCATCGTCACGAAAGGGAGGGAGTCGATTGTGATCGACCCTGTCGACGGCAGCGCCAACGCTTTGAGCGCGTTTCCATACTACGGTCTCTCGGTAGCCAGGATGGACAGAGACAAGCGTGTCTATGACGCCGTCGTGTGCAATCTCGCCAATGGAGATTTTTTCTACATGTGCGACGAAGGTCCTGTTTGTCACGAAAATCTCTTTCGGGGAGTCGTCAATACGGTTCAGGGATCACTGGAGAGTTCGATAGGGCTCTTCGAAAAAGCATACGCCAATCACGAGATAGTGGCGGCGCTCGACAGAGAGGGTTTGAAGTTTCGATCACCTGGAGCTGTGGCTCTCTCTCTGGCGTATGCGCACAGAGTCAGATACTTTCTATATGTGGGAGAGTATCGTATATACGATTTCGCGGCTGGTTTGGCCCTATGCGGGGAGATGAGAACCATAATGGGCGAGGGATATGTGATCGTCTCTTCGGATGCGGCTTTGGCGGAGAAGATAGAGGCGCTGGTTGCTGGAGACTGAGCTTTCGCCGTACGCTCTTTCATTCGGTTTTTATCTCACATAAGCGCATTACGATACAATAATGTTTGATTTAGAGGATTTTCCAAAGGAGACTTCATGAATTTCGGCAGCCTGTTCAAGAGCATGCGCAAACAGGCGCAGCAGCAAGATGCTCCAAGTCACTGGATAAAGTGCCCCAAATGCCTCTCTTTGATGTACTACAAAGAGGTAGAGGCGAAACTCAATGTATGCCCCAAATGTTCACACCATTTCAGGATCAGCGCCTCCAAGCGCATAGAGATACTCGCTGACGAAGGTAGTTTCGTAGAGCACGACGCGTCGCTCGTGCCTGTCGATCCGCTGAAATTCGTGGACAAAAAGAGTTATAAAAAGAGGATAGAAGAGGGCAAAAACAAAACGGGCGGCAGAAGTTCATCCGTCATAAGCGGCAGCTGTACGATAGAGAATATTCCCGTTGAGCTCGTCGTTTTCGATTTCTCTTTCATGGGTGGCAGTCTCGGTTTCGTGGAGGGAGAGAAGATAGTCAGAGCCGTGGATCGCGCTATAGCCAACAAGAGTGGACTCGTTATCATATCAGCCAGCGGAGGAGCCAGGATGCAGGAGAGTACATACTCTCTGATGCAGATGAGTAAAACTTCCGCTGCTCTGCACCGACTGCACGAAAAGAGATTGCCCTATATTTCGGTATTGACCGATCCGACAATGGGTGGAGTGAGTGCGTCGTTCGCCATGCTGGGAGATATAATCATGGCCGAGCCCGATGCTCTGATAGGTTTTGCCGGTCAAAGGGTCATCAAGCAGACCATAGGAGCGGATCTACCCGAGGGTTTCCAGAGGGCGGAGTTTTTGCTCGAACACGGTTTGATAGATATCATCGTGGATCGCAACGATATGAGAAAGAGTATAAGCGATTTCATGAAACTTTTCATGAATATCTGATCTGTTTGTCTTTATGTGATGAGAGGTGATATCTCCGGCAGGCTTCCCGTGGAGCGGGGAGGTATATACGCTCTTGTCGATACACCTTCGCTGAAACGGGCGGATATCGATCTGGCCTCTTTTTGTGGATATCTCGATGAGACGGGGATAACCATAGCCCAGTACAGAAACAAGATCTCCGGGGATGAGGTCGTGGCCAGAGAGCTTGAGATTATGAGATCTCACTTCGCAGGAACGATAATAGTCAATGATCGTATCGAGTTCGTCAGGAGTGGAGAGTATGCCGACGGTTTGCATCTGGGGCAGGAGGATCTGCTCCGATTCGCCGCGAATGCTTCCGATGCGGTCAAGAGTGTCAAAATGGAAATAAATGGAGCTCTACTGGGTATATCCACTCACAATCTCGATGAGATACTCGAAGCCAATACGCTGGATATCGACTATATCGGTTTGGGTGCGTACAGGAGCAGTGACACCAAAAAAGAGGCCAGAGAGGGAGGTGATCTTCTGCTTGAATATGCCAGACGATCCACACACCCGGTGGCTCTGATAGGTGGCTTGAGATGGAGCGATCGCTTCGGTCCCGCCATAGCCTGCAGGGTCATGGGAGGGGCTCTCTACGAGAGATATCTGGCCCGAGCGAAGACTCAATAGTCTCTTGCCACTTTGTACTCCGGATCGTCCTCCTCTTGTGTAATATTGGCTTTCGCTTGTCTAAGTACAGCTTTGCAGTCGTCACTCAGATGCCTAAGGGTCAGCTTTTTGCCCGATTCGGCGTATCTGCCATGTTTCACTATCGCTTCCGTGCCATAAGAGTCAATTTCTAATCCCCATATCGGTGCTTTCGCGAAAATCGCGTATTTGTGTATAATCAACAGAGCGGTTGTAAGACAATCATCCAAAATTCAAAACAGCCGCAAAACGCTTTTTGAGTGCAATCGATATATGATAAAATCACCTAAATCGATCCGGGGTAAAAGATGCGCTACTTTATTTCAATATCCATTTTTGCGTTTTATGTATATGGTGCTCCGACATTGTTCGAATCCCTGGGGCGAGAGCTGGAGATTTTGTGGAGGGATTGCGATATTGTCATTAAACGGAAAGTTTTTGCGGATGAAATAAAAAACGC
>CAZYUW010000063.1:0-8249 GCA_964650685.1 uncultured Nitratifractor sp. | reverse complement strand
AAAAAAGTGGCGGCAATAATTCCTCCCAGTAAAGGAGAAATTACCCACGAAGCGGCTATTTTTCCCATTGTCCCCCAGGATACGATAGAAAGACCACCGGCGGCCATACCCGCGCCCATGACTCCTCCCACAATCGAGTGTGTAGTAGATACGGGGGATTTCAGCCATGTGGCCAGATTGAGCCAAATGGCGGCGGATAGAAGAGCGGCGCTCATAGCGTAAACAAATGTCATAGGGTCGTCGCCAAAAGCGGCAGGATCTATAATCCCCTTTTTTATCGTACCGACGACATCTCCTCCGGCTACAAGGGCGCCCGCGGCCTCGAATATGGCAGCAAGAACGATGGCTCTGCCCATCGTAATCGCGCCAGATCCATAGGCCGGTCCCACATTGTTGGCAACATCGTTGGCGCCTATATTCATCGCCATATACGCGCCAAAAATAGTGGCGACAACCAGGAATGCGCTATGGGGGAAATGTCCGAAACTGCTGTATGTATACCAACCCGCAATCGCGACAAACATGATGCCAACCACTACTTTCATACTTCTGAGTATAATCATTTTCCCCTCTTTGTTCGCTATTATATTTCCAGTATATATTCTACATAAAATTAAGTTAATTATTTGATAGTGAAGATACTCTTTCGGATATCGAATATTTACGAAACTATATTGGTGATGTATGGTCTTTCATAAAAAATTTTGCAGCTTTATCAGTACCCCATACAACAGTACCTCTCTCGAAGACGATCCGCTTTTTTTGAGTCGAAGTTCCGATTCGAGGAGATGTTCGTAGATCTTTAGAAGCGACGATGATCTTATTCTCAGAGCCAAAGCCGCTTTCTGCTCCTCTACATGTCGCGGTAGTTTGTATCCGAGTATGGCTTTCGAATCGGGCTGTCCATGCATTTTGATATATGCGTGAAAAAGAAATATTTGATTGATGAATATCTGAGCGGCTCTTAGTATGCCAAATTCGTCCTCGCCAAGTTCGAGCAGTTTTTCTATCGTCTCCGTTACCGGTTTTTTCATGAATAGATCGATGAGAAGTTTTTCGACCGCCAGAGGCGCCGCCGAGTAGACGAGTCTGTCAATATCGGAGCTCTCGATCTTTTTGTCCAGTATAGCCAGTTTTTCGAGTTCGTTCATACATAGTGAGAGATTTCCGTTGAGCATGGCTATTAGATGATTGAGTGCGTATTGATCGATTTCAAGTCCAAGAGAGTTCGCTTTTGTCTGGAGTATTTCGGCACTCTCTCTCGGGTTGCTTTCAAAAAATCTGACCCACACGCCCCCTTGTTTCTCTCCAAAACTTCTCTGCATTTCTCTGGCTGCTTTGTTGTTTCCGGTAAAAAGCAGAACAAAATAGCTGTCGCTGTTTTTCGAACCAAGCTCCACCAGCGTGTCGAGCTCTTTTTTTGGAATCTTGCCATCTCTTCTGATTATGAGCAGATTGTTTCCTCCAAACAGTGACGATTGAGACAGATACTCTCTGGCTCTTTCGAAGTTGTATTCGTCATGATACATCGTCAATACCGTTTCGGAAGCATCCAGCTCTTTTTTGTATATATCGGCATAGTATTCGAGCATAAAGGTGTTTTCGCCATACAGCATTACCGCTTTTGGAAATCCGCTTTTGAGCAGCTGTTCAAACTCTCTTCGATACATAGCTCTTTTCGCTTCCTATGACAGCGTTTTCACGCTTTTGGCCTTTATCGTAGCCAGCGCAATATCTGTATCTTCTATCTCGATCATTATTCTATCGAAAAGATTCGCCTCGTTTTTTTCGAGCCGTACCACCACCCCGTCTATATCGGTATCCACTATCCTGGCTTTGGCAATCCCGTTCTCGTCGGGATCTATCTCGACTATCTCCGCCGTGAATCTTTCGCCTTTGTGTTTCGACGCCCATCTGCAAAATTTTCTATCCCTGAAATCCCATTCGGCTTTTGTGGCGTTTCTCTCCAGTTCACTTACCAGAGCGCACAGCGGCTCTATATTTCTCATCAGATACTCCGTTCGTTTCCTGTCGTTTTTCATTTTGGCTTTTATCAGACGATGAAGCAGCAGATCGCTGTATCGTCTTATCGGAGATGTGAAGTGACCATACTTGTCAAATCCAAGTCCGAAGTGACCGATATTTACAGATGAATACGAAGCTCTTTTTAGAGACTTGATGATCAGCTCGTCCACCTCGTTAGCCAGTCCGCTTTTTTCCGCCTCTTTCTGAATGGAGCGAATCATTTCGCCGATATCTTTCCCGTCGTAGTCGTCGATGAAGATGCCGATAGTCGCGAGCTCTTCAACGAGTGTTTCGAGTTTGGATATTTCAGGGGATTCATGTATCCTGTATATCGCTCCTCCATGATCGTCGAATCCTCTTACGGCGGCTTTGTTGGCCATGAGCATACACTCCTCTACAAGAGAGTGGGATGGTGTCCCTGTTTCTATCGCAGTCGAAATGAGTTCGTGCATCGAGTCGATAGATATTTTTATCTCTTCGCTTCTAAAATCGAAACCTTTCGTAAGTCGCTTTTTTCTGGTGCGTTTCGTAATTTCGTAAAGAGGTATGAGCCACGACAGGATATCTGTATCGATTTCGGAAGTCGGTTTTTTGTCGCCTGCGAGATAGGCGTCTATTTCGTCGTAGTTGAATCTTCGTCTCGAATGTATGACAGCTTCGAAAAACTCTTCCGAGAGAGGTTCGAGTGTTTTTGGGTGAAGTGCTATTTTCGATACGAAAGCGAGTCTGTCGACACGGGGCTTCAGCGAGCATATGTTTTCACTGAGTTCTCTGGGAAGCATGGGGAATGCTTTGTGCGGAAAGTAGGTAGTGAAACCTCTATGAGCAGCTTCGTTATCTATAGGACTGGCATGAGCGACATAGTGACTCACATCCGCGATGGCGACATAGAGCGTGCTGTTTTCTGTGTCGAAATATATCGCGTCGTCGAAATCTTTTGCCGTAACTGGGTCTATGGTGCAAAAAGGTAAAGAACGCAGATCGGTCCTCTCTTTCGTTTCGTTGGATGTCACGATCGAAGGTATGGAGAGTGCCTGCTCGATACACTCTTTTGGAAATTTGTCATCGCTTCTTCCATACAGCAGCAGACTTATCCTCTCGTCCACTCGAGCGTCACCCAGATGTCCCAGTATCTCCAACACTTTGCCATCTTCGGCGTTTACGAGAAAAACCGTTCCTTTGCGAAAAAGCTTTGGGTCAACTCCTGGCATGGAAATTTTGAGTGGAATCCTGTTTTTGATATTTAAAACACTTATATCGTTTTTTTCATCTCTATCTATGAAAGCGATTATCGTATCGGCCGATCGGCGCGCGACCAGCACAACTCTGGCTCCGGCTCTGCCTCTCCCAGCTATTATGCGCTTTACCACTACTTCATCGCCATGTCTGGCACCGCCGAGATCCTCAGGTTTTACGAGAAGATCTCTTTCGTGCGTATTTTCGGTTTCCACATATCCGGTTCCGTCGGAGGATATATATATCCTTCCCGCTCTGAATTGCGATCGCAGTTTGAGCATTCCGTTTTTGCGCTCCAAAGCACCGGCTTTTTCGAGGATTTCATATTTTTCGAACTCCTCTTTCGGGAGATCTTCGGGCAGAAATCCACGAGTGAGTCTTATACCAAATGGCGACAATATCATCTTGATATATCGCTTTTGGAAAAGTTATGGAAGAGATCTTTTCGTTCGTCTGACAATAAAAATCCTTCTATTTCAGTTGATATTTGATTTCTTCGAGGCGCTCTATTCTCTCCTCTGTACTAGGATGGGTGCGGAAGAGTCCGCTCAGAGCATTTCTGACTGAGCCCAGAGGGTTTACGATAAACATGTGGGCTGTGGCTGGGTTAGCATGTACAATCTCATTGCGGGATGCGTAGTTTTCCAGTTTTGATAGTGCGCTTTGCAACCATTCCGGGTGACCGGTCAAAAGTGCTGCACCTTTGTCGGCCTCGAACTCTCTGGCTCTGCTTATCGTCATCTGAATGATCGTTGCCGCCAGTGGCATGATGAGCATCAGCACAATTGTAACTATGGGGTTTCTATCCCGGTCCCCACCAAACAGGAGTCCGAAATTCGCCAGCATCGATATGGCGCCGGCTATCGTGGCCGCTACCGTTCCGATAAGCATGTCGTAATGTTTTATATGACTTAGTTCATGGGCTATCACACCTTTGACTTCGTTGGCATCCAGGAGATCGAGCAGGCCTTCTGTAACCGCCACCGCGGCATGTTCATAGTCTCGACCCGTTGCAAAAGCGTTTGGAGTCGTGTCGGGTACGATGTAGAGTCTGGGCATTGGCAGTCGGGCGCTCTCTGTCAACTCGGATACCAGTGCGTAAAGCTCGGGAGCGTTTCGTTCGTCCACCGGTATCGCGTTGTAGTGTGCGAGCACCTGTTTGTCGCTGTAGTAATACGCGTAGAAATTCATTCCTGCTGCGATCAAAAACGCTATGATCATTCCGCCTTTTCCGGCTATCATACCTCCGAACCATATGAAAAGGAGAGTGAGTCCCGTCATCAAAAAGTAGGTTTTGAATCTTTCCATTTTCTCTAATTCGCTCCTTTACCTTGATAACAATGGCAGTATATTCCGAATATCGATTATATTATATTTTTTTTCATGAATATTAACCAGGAGTCAACGAAATATTTTCCTAAGAGCCTTTTGGATATAATCACTCCGATTTTGCCGCCTGAATGCGGTACTACGATCATAACTACGCAAAAAGGAAGTTTTATGGCTCTAAATGTATATTACGATAAAGATTGCGATATAGATATTATCAAAAACAAAACGGTCGCCATGATCGGATTCGGTTCACAGGGGCATGCTCATGCCGAAAACCTCAGAGACAGTGGTGTGAATGTGGTAGTGGGTCTGAAAGAGGGCGGCAGCAGCTGGAAAAAAGCGCAAGCCAAAGGGTTCGAGGTGATGAGTGTATCACAGGCTGTATCCAAAGCTGATGTTGTTATGATTCTGCTTCCGGACGAGACGCAGGCAGCGGTATATGAGAATGAGATAGAGCCCAATCTTAAAAGCGGTGCTACCATAGCGTTTGGACATGGTTTCAATATACACTATGGGAGAATAAAACCCGCAAGCGATATAAATGTCATGATGGTCGCCCCCAAAGCTCCGGGGCATACAGTTCGCAGCGAGTTTGTCAAAGGTGGTGGTATTCCGGATCTGATAGCGGTCTTTCAGGACCCCAGCGGCGACACCAAAGAGCTGGCTCTTTCATACGCTTCCGCGATAGGAGGAGGAAGAACCGCCATCATAGAGACCACCTTCAAAGATGAGACCGAAACGGATCTGTTTGGAGAGCAGGCTGTTCTGTGTGGAGGTGTAACGGCCTTGGTTCAGGCGGGTTTCGAAACTCTAACGGAGGCCGGATACGCTCCGGAAATGGCTTACTTCGAGTGTCTGCACGAGCTGAAACTGATCGTGGACCTCATGTTTGAGGGCGGGATCGCCGATATGAGATACTCCATCTCCAATACAGCCGAGTACGGAGACTATGTAAGCGGCCCCAGAGTCATAAACGAAGAGAGCAGAAAAGCCATGAAAGAGATCCTCAAGGAGATTCAAAACGGTAAATTCGCCAAAGATTTTATACTGGAGGGTCAAGCCGGCTATCCGAGGATGACAGCCGAGAGAAACAACGCTAAAGCGTCTCTGATAGAGCGCACTGGCGAGAAGCTCAGAGAGATGATGCCCTGGATAAAAGCCAACAAGATAGTGAACCAGGAAGAGAACTGACAAGGGTGAAGTTTTTTGAAATTCTTCTTTTCGTGGATGAGGCGGTCGTGCTTCGTCGAGTACGGCTCCTTCGACAGATATGTGAAAAGTTCGCAACTTCTATCTTTTTCTCAAGTAGACGATTGTTCGGCATTGGGAGCGAATAGTTATTAAAGGTTGATAGTGCCCAGAAAGAGAAGCAGCAAAAAAGGCTCAGCCATATCACGAGCCGCCTCTAAACGCAAATCCCAGAAGCGTAAGTCTCGCAGACGGCTGTTTGGGACTTTCGTTTCGATACTGCTGTTGAGTTTCGTCATGACACTTATATTTTATATTGGATCGTACGATCAGACCAAAGAAAAATCCCATTCCGCCGATCTGCTTTACGCGAAGAGTCCGGCGCACAATAATAGTGATGATACAGATTCTAAAACAAAAGCGAAAAGTAAAGCCGTGTACAAAAAAGGAATAACGATCGTTTTCGAGGAGTATCCGGAAAAAGACGATATCGGTTTTGGTTTGGAAGATCTCATATCCAAAACGAGGCACGGCTCCAAAAAGAGAGACGAGAAAGATGGTGCAAAATCGACAAAAATCCACACTCCTCCTCTTCTGGTGATTATTATAGACGATATCTCCCAGCTTGAACAGTTGAAAAAGATCCGCTCTCTTCCTTTTAAGGTAACACCATCGATTTTCCCGCCTTCGCAATTATCCCGAAAGAGCAATTTGCTTGCAAAAGACCTTAAGCACTACATGGTACATCTACCGCTTCAATCGGCCAGCAAAAAGATGAACAGCTTCTCAAAGACACTCTATGTTGGAGATAGTGAAGATATCTTTTATGCCAGAGCCAAAGAGATAAGAGAGCTTTTTCCAGATGCGCGATTTATCAACAATCACACCGGGAGTGTATTCACTTCCGATTACGATGCTATGAAGCTACTCTATAAAGCTTTGAGAAGCAATGGGTTTGTGTTCGTGGACAGTCGTACGAGTGCCTCCACCAAAGTCAGGAAGATAGCCGGTAGTTTTGGGGATCCATATCTATATAGAGATGTATTTTTGGACAATGAAGAGAACGAAAGATATATCCTTGGGCAACTTCGTACCGCGGTCAAGATAGCGAAGAAAAAAGGTTACGCGATTGTCATAGGCCACCCTCACAGAGCAACTTTTTCGGCTCTGGCCAGAGCGAAGGGGATTTTGAAGGGAGTAAAAACCGTATATATGGATGAACTGTATTCGGAAATATTCGATGATAAGTGAAATCCCCGCATCCAAAATTCCCGGAATCTCAAATATGAAAAAAATGCCGGCTAAACTATGGAAGACCGGCAGATTGGATCTGCTCGATCGTCCTATGGTATCGATAGTTGGGAGCAGAAGACCTTCGCTCTATTCCCAGACGAAGACTAAAGAGCTCGCTTTTATGTTGGCCCAAAGAGGCGTCGCGGTAGTCAGTGGAGCCGCGATGGGAATAGACGCCATGGCTCATATCGGTGCCGGAGCGGCCAATACTATAGCAGTTACGGCTACCGGTCTGGACATCAGATATCCGGCGGTCAACAAGGCATTGATAAAGGATATCGAAAAGAACGGATTGTTGCTGAGCCTTTTTGCGCCTGGCTCGAAACCCGGAAATTGGAATTTCGTCATAAGAAACGAGTTGGTCGTTGCGCTCGGGGAAATTCTGGTGATAGCGGAGGCCGATCTGGAAAGCGGATCTATGAGAAGCGCTGAGTATGCCCTGAAAATGGGCAAAAAGATATTTGTTTTTCCTCATCGTCTCGGAGAGAGCAAAGGCACGAATCATCTACTCAAAGAGGGGTTGGCCGATCCCATATACGATTTTGAGAAATTTGTATCGAGATATGGTGAGGCGGCAGACGAATCCATACCAAAAGACGAGTTTTTCTACTTTTGTCAGCAAAACCCCACAGTAGACGAAGCCGTTGAGCGTTTCGGAGAAAGAGTTTACGAGGCGGAGCTCGAAGGGGTGATCGTAATAGAAAGTGGCAGAATATCGTTGAGGTAGGCCTTCGCGTTCTATTACGGATTTTGGGTCGAATCGTTTCTATCTGTGTTACCGTTTTCGTTTTTGGGTCTATCCGGCTTTTTTTCATCCATGAGCTTTTTCAAAAATTTTTCCAAAGAACTCTCGTCCGGCATTCCCATGCCTTTGGCGACCGCTTTTCCGTTTTTGTCAAATATCATTAGAAAAGGCAGGTTCCCTTTCCATCCTGTAAGGCGGCTGAAAAAAGCGAGAAATTCATTAGAATCATCATGATGAATCACATCGTAATTGATACCTTTTGCCTTGACAAAAGAAGCGAGGTCGCTTTTGCTTACAGGCGGAAATTGCGCCAGCGGTACTTCCAGGGCTATCATCTCCAGAGACTCTTTGTATTTGGAGATCAGTTTTTTGTAGTGTGGAATACTCATTAGACAGGGAGGGCAGTTTACACCCCAAACCTCCATCATAA
>CAZYUW010000062.1:0-7824 GCA_964650685.1 uncultured Nitratifractor sp. | reverse complement strand
GTTGTGGTCAATGCTGCGGGAGTCGGGATATTTGAACCGCACGGCACTATCGGCCTCAAACGCATCGAAGAGACGGTAGATATCAATCTCACCGCGCCGATGGCCATCACCAGACTGACGCTGGCCAGCCTCAAAAAAAGAGGCGGACACCTCATATACATCGCCTCCATAGAGGCTACGAGACACTCGAAATTTTCAGCGCTCTATACTGCCACCAAGGCGGGGTTCCGCAGCTTCGCGCTCGCATTGTTCGAAGAGGTCAGAAGCCAGGGCATCAAGGTGACGGTGATCAACCCGGATATCACCGATACGCCATTTTTCGATAAACTGAAGTTCTCCCCCAAAGAGGGTTGCCACCTGATCGCAGAGGAGCTGGCACAGATGGTTGTGGATATCCTCAACTTTGACGGAGTGGTGACTGAGGTTACTGTCAGACCGCTTGGAAGCGGTGTGAACAAGAAAAGACCATGAACTAAATATCCGGCCTGTTGTTCCTGTAGTCTTCTCTACACTGTTCTTTGTCGCTTTCGCTTTTGGCATGTGCTATACAGTTTTTAAACTCCTGCTGCGCGCTGCCAAGCTGAGCACATGCCTCCAGGCACCTATCCAAAGCTTTGGAAGTGGCACCACTTTGTGTGCTGTATTGCATTTTATCGACATTCTTGTAACACTGCTCTTCGCACTGCTGTTGATTTTTGGCATATACCGATATGCTCAATACACCCACTAAAGTCACAATCCACAAACGATTGTATTTTTTCATGTCGATCTCCTTTTAGCAGTATTGTATCTAACCCGTACTATGCGATCAACTTCATTCCATATGCGTGTGCCAATCGTCCGCTCTCGCACCTGACATCCAAAAATTGCAAAGAAGGAAACTATTCGCTTTCCTCTTTCGGATGTTGCCGTTTTGGCCAGATCCCCATGTCCGTCAGGTCAGACATATGGATGCGCCTACTCTCGCATAAGTCGGGTTCACTCTCTATCATAGTATAAAAGATGAAATTGTAAAGAGTTATGCTTGTTTAGTGCCTCAACTGTTTTATGATCGATTCGTTTGGTTTTTGATCAGCGCAAAGCGCTTTTGAGGTGCTGCCATATCGAGCCGAGATATTCGTGAAAAGCCATTGTGGAGCCTTCCAAAGCTGAGACAGAAAACATCTGCGACCACTTTGCGCCTCGGGGATCGGATCTGAAATATGTTGGTGCGGGCAGGGGTGAGAGTCCGACCGACTTGAACCACGCCATCGCTCTGGGCATATGGTAGGCCGATGTAACCAGGATCATAGGGGCTCCTTTGGTGATTCTGAGTGCCTCTTTGGCTTCATCTTCCGTATCCTTGGCCGAAGGGGTGGTCAGTATGTCATCTGGCGGGATACCGAGAGATATCGCGAGTCTTTTCATCATCACTGCCTGCGGAACAGGATCGCTCAGACCGCTAAAACCGGATGTGATCAATCTGGCCTTGCCGGAGAGTTGTCTGTACAGTCTGATCCCTTCACTGAGTCTGACGACAGCCTCTCTGGAGAGCTGGGATGTAATGGTGCGGCTTTCGTCGCTTTTGTGACCGCTGCCGAGCACATATATATATTTCGTATCGCCCGGAGCTGCGAGCAGGGAAGGGTACTCTTTTTCGATACCATAGAGCATCGCGTTCGAAACCGGCGCATACGAAAAGAGAAAGAGCCACAAAAAAGATAAGCTAAGTAGTTTTTTCGCTCTGCCATAGTGCTTCGAATAGAGCATAAAAAGCCCAAGTATACCAACTATCAGCGATATGGATAGAGGCATCAGAGTGAGCGATACGATTTTTTTTATCAAAAAGAGCATCAGATTATCCTTGTTTGGTTCATTTCGCGTATTACAGCGGATTATACCCGCTTTGAAAGCGAAAATATCATGCGATAGTTGCGGATTTGCACTATAATACTTATCAGGATACTCGATGCAGTCCTGGGTTCGGGGCGGATATCCGATCCTGTAGAAGGAGGATGCAGCAGATGGGATTTTTGTTCAGGATACCGATATTTATCGTACTTATGGGCGTGGCACTGTATATACTTTTCGCCGCCACATTGATATTGACCTATAAAACCCTCAGTGCCGAAGATCCCGTCGCAACCGTTGTGTTCGACAGGACAGGTGACGACGGGTCATGCTATATAGCCCATATTGAAGACAAAAACCGGAAGTCGCTGGGTGATTTCAGGTTGTGTGCAGATCAGTGGAGGATGGACGCCTATTTCGTCAAAATGAAATATCTTGCCAGTATACTGGGGATGAAATCCAGATACGCGCTGGATAGATTCGAGGGTAGATACAGAAATATTGACGATGAGAGGTCCCACGCCCATACCGTATATCAGATCGAAGATCACCGCATGATAGATCTGCCAATCTCCCCATTCTGGGTCGATACAGAGTATGGCAGCTCCGTTTTTATGGATATAGATACCGATGGAAAGTTTCGCGTGCTGAAAACTCCGACCGGTTTGATGATCAGAAAAGACAAGCCCGCCAAAGCGCAAAAAAGCATAATCGACAGAGCCAAAGATATCGTTAACTCGATCATGTGAGTGTATTGAGATTTACGAGTTTGCAGTGATTGGCGGAGAATAGAGAATCGATACGGAAATCTGCATGAGACAAGCGGGGATATACTCCGGATATCTCCATGAGTGGTGCGGACGAGAGGACTTGAACCTCCACGGGATTGCTCCCACTAGAACCTGAATCTAGCGCGTCTACCAATTCCGCCACGTCCGCATTGAAGAAGTATCAAGGCGTGTGCTTTGATGCGCAGAATTATACATGAGTTTCCTTAAATAAAAACTGATTATTGGATTTTGCCGCTGCGACTATTTTCCGCGCTCTTGTCGAGAATCTTTCCCAATAATAGTATAATACGATCTTCAGGACTACCACAAGAGACAGGATAGCGAATGACAGAGATGGACAGAGAGATAATAGACCATATGATCGAGCCCAAAAACTACGGCACAATGGACGATCCTGATGCTGTTGGCATAGGCGAAAACCCGGAAAACGGGGAGAAGGTCATAGTCTATCTGAAAGTTGGAGAGAGCGAGGATGGGTCGCATAATCCCATCATAGACGATATCAAATTTCAGGCGATAGGGTGTATGACCACCGTTGTCGCCGGTTCGATCATCACTTCGGAAGCCAAAGGTATAGATTTCGCGATGGGTGACGATCTGATAGCCGTGACTCTGGGTATGCTCGATGGCGTAGATCCGGAAGAGGCGGCATGTTCGGAAATGGTCGCTCTGGCATTAAAGGCGTCCATGGATACATATCGTGCCAAAAAGGATGACCCTGAGATCCCGGCGATTATCTACAAGATCGAGAACAGTTGCGCGCCCAGGGATCTCCCGGCAGAGAATTCAGGAGCGAAAGCATGAAAAACATACTGAGAAAATCCCACGAATTGTGGCTGACAACTCTGATGGCGGCATTCATGAGCCGCAGCGGCGAGAACAAAAGAGTGCTATATGAGTTTTCGGACATCTTTTTCCGCCACTTCACCTGGATAGAGAACGATCTGATAAAAAGAGGATCGAAGTATGACTACGACAGGGACAATATACCCATCAAGGTGGAGAAGCTAAAAATAATACTAAATAATATTATCCAAAGAATGGATGATATAGTGGATTCTTTGCATCTATGTGAAGACCAGTCGCTGAGCAAGAGAATCTCTACTGATATAAAATATATCAAATCTGTATTGAATAATATGGACGATGAGGATATCGAAGCGTTTTCGATGGCCAGAAGATATAGAGATATTCCTCTCGATAAAGAGGCCACGGACGCTCTTACGCTGTTTTTGTTCGAGGAGAGCTACAAAGAGTATGAGCTGATCATGATATACAACTACTTCATGGCGCACAGCGACGATACCTTTATCAACAGAATTTTCAAAATCATGATAGAGGAGAGCTTTTTCCATCTGAGAAGTTTTTGTGAGATGATGGCCGAAATGGGCATACTGGGTGTGCCCAGAAGCATTCACAAAAGTCTCTATATCGATCGCGATCTCAAAGAGTTCCTCATAGGCGGTATAGAGGAAGAGATAGCGGCGAAAGAGCAGTGCAGGGAGCTCTCTGAGGCGGTAGCCAAAGAGAGCGAAGAGCTGGCGTCGTTTTTCGATTTTATAAACCATCAGGAGGATTATCATGTGGACCTGATGAGAGAGGCCGTGGAGCATTTCGAAAAGGGAAGCGCGAATGCCTAGACATATAAGTTCACTCGCGTCAATGCTCTTTGGACGCTTTGCTTCACACTCTTTTCGCCCGTCGATTCAGGGTTTCATAAACAGATCGTATGTCAGACTGATGGGCCTGGATATGAGGGAGTTTTCCAAAGCGGAAGATTATGGCAGTCTCAACGAACTCTTTACCAGAAAGCTGGAGAAGGACAGAGAGTTCGATAAAGATGCGTTATCGGTGATTTCGCCATGCGATTCACTCGTGACAGAGCGCGGCAGGATCGAAAAGAGACATGCCTACCAGATAAAAGGGATGTCTTACGATACTGCATGTCTGCTGGGTCCGGAATATACGGAGCAGTTGTCGTCGCTGGAGTCGGGAGAGTATATCAATCTCTATCTGTCTCCAAAGGATTATCATAGATATCATATGCCTTTCGATGCAGAGGTGCTGAGCCTGACCCATATACCCGGTAGGCTTTATCCGGTGAACATGCCCCTGCTAAAATATAAAAAAAACCTTTTTGTGGAAAACGAAAGGGTCGTGATACGCTTGCGGGACAGCTTGGGGAAGACCCACTTCATAGTGCTGGTAGGTGCGCTGAATGTCGGTTCGATGGTCGTTAGCTTCGAAAAGAGGTTGCGCACCAACATATCGGAGAGAAGATCCGTGCATTTTGCGTACGATGAGCCGGTCGTGCTTCGAAAAGGAGAGCTGTTTGGCTGGTTCGAGATGGGTTCGACGATAGTTATGCTTTCCGAAACGGGCAGTATCGGGTATAGTGTGTCGAGCGGTACGAAGCTCTCCTATGGTGACACCATAGGCAGATTGACAGGAGCGGAAAAATGAAGATCAAAGAGATACAGGAGTTTGGCGAGATACGAACAAGACTGCGCGCGTATCTATGTTATATACTCGGCAGGAACCTTCCAAGCAGGACTCCCGGCATCGATCTGGATTCCATCAAAAGCTCCCTGAAAAAGATATCCGACGAGATTGGTCGCGCGGATTCGCTGTATGTGCTCGACTCCTCGGGAAAACAGCTGATCGATACCATCAGTACGGACGAGGAGTATAACAGAAAAGGCAGAGGAGAGAATAGAAACAAAAGAGCCTACTACTATCGCGTGGTCAAAGAAAAAAGGTGCGTAATAACCGACCCATATCCCTCTCTCGGTGGAAACAAACTCGTCGTTACAGCAGCCTTTCCCGTTTTTGACGACAAAAACAGACTGATCTACATAGTATGTGTGGATATCACACTCGACAATATACTGAAAATGATGCATCCAAGCTCCGTCGATTCCATAACGGGCAAAGTGACGCAGTGGGTCTATGCGTTTTTCAGTGGAGCACTCTTTCTCGTAGCGGCTATGCTGTTTGCCAAAGCCATAAACAGCTTTATAACATACGGTTTGACGATGGAGCAGATCACCGTCAAAGATATGTTCGAATCCACGATCCTGCTCACCCTCTCTCTTGCTATTTTCGACCTTGTGAAAGCCATTTTCGAAGAGGAGGTTCTGGGAGCGTCGAAAAAACATGCCGAGGACGATATACACAAAACGATGGTTCGTTTTTTGGGTTCTATCATAATAGCACTCTCCATCGAGGCGCTGATGCTCGTGTTCAAGTTCGCTCTCACGGATCCCAACAAGATGCTCGTCGCGGTCGGGTTGCTTTTCGGTATCACGGCACTTATGATAGGGTTGTCGATCTATCTCAAGGCGATCAATTCCACCAGGCGGAGATAACGATCTGTATCCAGACCTGGTAAGCGACAAGGGGTATGACGAATGAAAAAAAGATTGGTAATATTCGATATGGACGGAACCCTGCAGGATAGTTCCGATGCCATAGCCAACGCCATAAACCATGTCAGAAGCAGACTGATGCTTCCTCCTATGCGCAAAGAGACGATAATCAGAAAGATAAACGATCCGTATCTCAACCCTGCCGAATTTTTCTATGAGAGCGAACGCTTCGAGCCCAGACACGAAGAGTGGTTTTCCGAATACTACTCGGCAAATCACCGTGACGAACTGCGACTCTACGACGGTGTTGACGATTTGTTGCGTGAGCTCAAAGAGCGTGGTTGCCTGATCGGACTGGCCACCAACGCCTACAGGAGATCAACCGTTGAGTCTCTTTCGCATCTCGGTATAGATCGTTTTTTCGATGCGCTTGCCTGCTACGACGATGTGGAGCACGGCAAACCGTCTCCGGAGATGCTCTTGAGGATACTTGGAGAGCTTTCAGTCGAAGCGGAAAACGCTGTTTTCGTCGGTGATGGACACAGAGACAGGATAGCGGCCAGAAAAGCAGGTATAGATTTTTTGACGGTCAATTGGGGATTCAGTGTGCATATGGGCGCTATAGGTAAAGTAGAGGATCTGAAAGAGACTCTGCTGGATATGTGCTCGTAGCGCAGCATCCGCGTCAATCGATATCGATCTCTTCGCCCCCAATCCACACCCTTTCGACCCTGTTGGTGTGGATTATGGTCTGCAGTGCCAGATCTTCGATGTTTTCAGATATCTTTGGCAGCGATATGGTCACGAAATCGGCAGGTGCGCCAGGGGAGAGTCTGCCTGTATCCATCCCCAACGCGTTGGCGGCCGTATCCGTAACGCTGTGCAGTAGATCTACCGCCAACCTGGTTGGATCGTTGTCGGAGTGCATCATTATGGCCGCTCTGAGTTCGTCGAAGATATTCAGCGACCAGTTGGAACTCAAGCCGTCTGTCGCCAGAGCCGTGAGAGGATTGTCGCGCTGTATCCGCATTGCGCCGCATCCTAGCAGAGTGTTGGATCTGGGGCAGTGTGCGATATAGTGTCCATGCTCCAGCATATACTCTCTCTCTTTGTCATTCATATGGACACAATGCACAAAAAGAGTGCGCAGTCCATCGAAGGTTTCGAGGAAATCCATCGGAGCATTTACAGGGGAGCTGCTTTTGAAAAATTTTCCGAAAAAATCCAGGAAGGCACCCCCCGCATTGTCCAGCCACTCCCGTTCATATGCCGATTCCATGAAATGAGCGCTTATTGGCATACTCTTTTCTCTCGCCAAATCGACGGCTCTGCCCAGTAGAACAGGATGCACGGAGTATGGGGAGTGTATCGCCGCGGCAGGTATGATCCGTTCATTCTCGTCACAATTGGACGATCTTTCGACCCTCTGTACAAAATCGTCGTACAGCGCATCGGCCATCGCCGCGCTGGAGCCCACCAGCTCGTTGAAAAAGACGACTCTTTGCGGTGTCCTTCTGCACACCTCGAGATCTTTTCCGTATGTAGATACAGCCCCGATAGTGGTTATGCCGCTTCTGAGCATATCTCTGCACGCTTTTGTCATGACCGCTTCGTCGGCTTCTTCTATCAGATTTTCGCGCTTCTCCAGTACGCTATACAGCCATCTCATGAAATCCCCATACTTCAACTGGGTTTTATTGGCGGAAAACTCCAGATGAACATGGGTGTTCACGAAGCCCGGATAGAGTATGGATTTGTCGCCCGCGTTGACTATATCGCAATCCGGATATCTTCTTTTGAGTTCTTTTGCGGGAGAGATATCGACTATTTTATCT
>CAZYUW010000061.1:0-6139 GCA_964650685.1 uncultured Nitratifractor sp. | reverse complement strand
AGAGATCCTTGCATCTGTCTATGGCGAGCTGTTCGACACGATCGGCATATTCACATCCGCCATAATATCGCTTGTTCGGATAGCCTTCCGCGTATTTGTTGGTAAAGACGGAGCCCATAGCCTCCATTACTTCGGGGAAGGTGAAGTTTTCGCTGGCGATCATCTCGAGATGTTCGGTCTCTCTTTTCAGTTCCGATTCTATGGCTCGATATATCTCAGGATCGAACTTTTCTATGAAATATGACATCTGTTTCCTTTCTTATTCATCGTTATTTAGCGGGTTTTCTTCCTGTGATGTGTCTGTACCATGTTCGGGTCGCATGGCGGGGAAAAGCAATACATCCCGTATGGAGTGCTCGTTGGTTAGAAGCATGACGAGACGATCTATCCCTATCCCTTCCCCAGCTGTAGGAGCCATTCCGTAGCTTAGGGCCCTGACATAGTCCAGATCCATATGCATGCTCTCTTCGTCGCCTGTGCTCTCTCTGGTCTCCACCTGCATTCTGAAGCGTTCGTACTGGTCAAGAGGATCGTTGAGTTCGCTGAATCCGTTCGCTATCTCTTTGCCGGCTATGAAGAGCTCGAAGCGTTCGGCAATAGCGGGATTGTCGTCGCTTCTTCTCGCAAGAGGCGAAATCTCTATCGGGAAGTCGGTTACAAAGGTGGGGTTTACGAGTTTCTCTTCCACGAACGCGTCGAAGAGTTCAGCCTGCAGATATCCCAAAGATGTGTTTTT
The DNA here is from genome assembly GCA_964650685.1 of uncultured Nitratifractor sp. Taxonomy (GTDB): domain Bacteria; phylum Campylobacterota; class Campylobacteria; order Campylobacterales; family Sulfurovaceae; genus Nitratifractor. The sequence continues at coordinate 5,403 of CAZYUW010000061.1, read as the reverse complement.
GTCTATTTCCACTCCATGTTTTTCAAGGTATTCGAACGCTTTTTGTTTATCGTCGATCACATCCGCGGGAACGCCCCCTATATCATGGATGGCATCCAGATAGGAGACTCTCCTGAACGGAGTGGTGTAATCTATCTCCATATCCCCGTAAGGCAGTTTGGTGGGCAGTTGCAGCTCTTCGAAAAGATAGTCAAAAAGTTTTTCACTCAGGTTCATGAGATCGGTATATGTATGGAAAGCCCAATAGAACTCTATCATGGTGAACTCGGGGTTGTGCGTATGGTCCATTCCCTCGTTCCTGAAGTTTCTGTTGATCTCGAAAACGGCATCCATGCCGCCCACCACGAGTCTTTTGAGATAGAGTTCCGGCGCTATTCTAAGATATCTGTCTACACCCAGAGCGTTGTGATGCGTAACGAACGGGCGTGCGTTCGCCCCTCCTGGGATAGGGTGCATCATTGGAGTCTCGACCTCCAGAAAGCCACTGTTTTCAAAAAATCTGCGGATCAACGATACGATACGACTCCTGAGAATAAATGTCTTTTTTACCTCTGGGTTCATGATCATATCGAGGTATCGCTGCCTGTAGCGCAGTTCGGGATCCTGCAGACCGTGAAATTTTTCCGGCAGGGGGCGCACCGCTTTGGCCGCTATGCCCAGATGTGTGCAGTGCAGCGTGATTTCGCCGGTTCTGGTAACGAAAGGATAGCCTTCCGCTTCAACGATGTCCCCCACCTCTATCAGTTTTTTGATCTTGTTGTAGTACCCTTCGGGTAGATCGTCTCTGTTGTAGTATATCTGCGCGAGACCATCGGCATCTTCTATTTTCGCGAATGCGGCTTTGCCCATGATCCTGATGAATTTCACTCTGCCTGTCAGGCGATATCGACGATTTTCATCCTTTTTTTCATCGCTTTTCATCTCTTTGAGATCTTCGTTTTCGGCGAGAAAGCGCTTCGACGGTACACCTTTTTTGATGCCACTCGGATAGGGATTTATACCCTCGTTTCTAAGTATCTCGGCTTTTTTGATACGCTCCTGTATATATTGATTGTCAAATATCAACAGTACTCCTTGATTATTGTAAATCTATTTTTTGGAATTTTCGTGTATTTTTCTGCATTGGCTGCAGAGTCCCACGATCTTCATCGAGTGACCGGTCATCATAAAATCAAACTTTTTAGCCACAAGTTCCTGCTGTTTTTCTATTGTCTCGTCGCAAAACTCTATGATTTTGCCGCACGATGTACATATCAGATGATCGTGATGCTGCTTGAGACCTATCTCATATCTTTTGCCATCTTTGCCAAAAGAGATGGATTCGGCCAGCCTCTCTTCTTCGAGAAGGGTCAGCGTCCTGTAGACGGTAGCAATTCCCACTTTCAGTTCCGGTTCGATCTTCTGTATCATTCTGTGTATCTCTTCCGGCGAGTAGTGCCCGGGGTTTTCGAAGAGGACCTTGAGCACCAGCTCTCTTTGGCGGGTAAACTTCAATCCTTTCTCTTTTAATATGCTTTTAAGTTTGTCGAGAAGAAAAAAATAGTTCTCTTTCATTTTCCGGCCTTTGTCGGAATCATCTGTTTGCGGTATCGATATCAATAGCGTTTTGTGTAGAGTTTCGTTCTGTTGTCTCTTTTTTGTCCAAAGTGGTTTTTGGCTGGATATTTGATTTTGACACCCCGCTGGAATTTATAAAAAAAGCTCCTGTTTTATCGAGATACGGATACAGTAAACTGCTTTTTATGGTTTTGTCTATATTCTCTTTTATTAAAGAAGTTTTCAATAAGGCGAAAACTATCAAGGAAAAAATGATGAAATACTTAACGCTCGAAAGCACAAATCCGAGCAATCTGCTTGATATGGAGATATAATCTTCTTTGGCCGATCCTGTCAAAAATCGTCCCAAAAGCGCCATAAAACCCCATATTATCAACAATATTCCCATAAAGCCAATCAGCTTGAGTGTCGATATGTTCGTGGCTGGAAAGTATATCTTGAGATACGATGCTATGGTTCCGGCGAATCTTGACGCGGCAAAAACACCTCCGACTATGCCTGCAAAACCGAACAGTTCCCGTGTGACACCGTTTAAAAAGCCTTTTATGGAAAGCAAAACAATAAGTATGATTACGATAGCGTCCAGATAGTTTATACTGTTTATAATAGAATTCATTTCGTTACCTTATTTATATACGATTTTTTAACTCATCGGGCTTGTTTGAAAACTGCATGGCGGTATCCCGACTGACCACATTGTTTCTTACGAGCTCTACGAGTACCTGTGTCTGGGTCTGCATGCCGCTCGTCTCCTGCCCCAATTGCATTGATGAGTAAATCTGATGCACTTTGTCCTCCCTGATCAGGTTGGCTATAGCGTGATTGGTCACGAGGATCTCCGGTACGGCTATTCGTCCTCCACCGTTTCTGGGCAGCAGCATCTGCGCTATGACACCGACCAGAGAACTCGACAGCATCGCGCGTATCTGTGGCTGTTCGTCGCCTGAAAATACATCGATGATACGGTTTATCGTGCCAGGCGCCGAGTTGGTGTGAAGCGTGGCGAAAACGAGGTGGCCGGTTTCGGCCGCTGTGAGTGCCGCCGCGATAGTCTCTTTGTCTCTCATCTCCCCGATAAGTATCACATCTGGGTCTTCACGCATAGCATATTTCAATGCGGTCGCGAAACTTTTGGTATCCTCCCCGACACCCCTGTGCGAAAATACGCACTTTTTGTGTTTGTGTACGAATTCGACAGGATCCTCGACCGTAATCACATGTTTGGATTCGGTTTCATTGATCTCGTTGAGCATCGCGGCCAGAGTGGTGGATTTACCCGAACCTGTCGGTCCGGTAACGAGAATGAGTCCCTTCTCTCTTTTGATGAGCTCTTTATATACCGGAGGGGCCTTCAGGTCGTCCAGGGTTGGAACATCGATGGGAATTATACGGAATGCGGCGGCCATATCCCCGAGCGTTCTGTAGTAGTTTACTCTGAAGCGTCCGACTCCTTCGAGTTCTACGGCGAAGTCCAGTTCGTTCTCCTCTTCGAAGTGTTTTTTCTGTTTTTCCGTCAGCAGAGCGTAGCACATCTCCTCTATATCGTCTCCTGTCAACTTTGGCATGTTTATTGGGCGGAGTTTTCCGTCGAGTCTCAAAAGAGGCTCTTTTTTGCTGATCAGATGCAGATCCGAGGCTTTATGTACTATAACACTCTGCAGAAGTTTCTTTATATTGCTGGCAGACATTCGATTTCCTTTCTACTCTTGATATTCCAAACTTTGCCTATCATGGATTCTCACTCTATTATAGCAGGCACGGTGAAAAAATCGTCTTCACTTTCGGGGGCGTTTTTCAGAATGGTACGCGCTACTTCGGGATTTACGACCGGGGAGTCGTCTCTCATCGGGGTACCACCTTCGAGCGTAGAGAAACTGGCGTCCAGCCCTTCTGTATCGAGTTCGTTCAGATTTTCCACATAGCTGACGATTTCATTAAGCTGATGCAGAATCTCCTCTCTTTTGCTTTCATCTATACGCAGATGCGACAACTTCTCCAGCTTTTCAAGAATCTTTAGATCCAACTGCACATTCTTCCTTTTTGTCGCAGATAAATTGTTTTGATGGATTATTATATATGAAAATAGATTAGAAGAGGTATAATACTTCCGTGGATCAGAGGTGGATCAGCGTTGTCGAGTACTCTCGATGTGGAGGTTTGGCAACAAAATAATTATATATATATGGATCCCCAAACAGTGAAGTGAATAAATATCATGAAAGAGTTTCGCCATGGATGTCGTCGATCTGCTTATAAAGCTGTTGAGTTCTCCTTCGGTAACGCCCGAAGATGCGGGAACTATGGATTTCATAGAGGAGTATCTCTCGGAATTCGATGCGGTCCGTATAGATGAAGGCGGAGTCAAAAATATATTTTTGAGTAAAAAGTTTTCAGAAGGGGATCATCTCTGTTTCGCGGGTCATGTCGATGTGGTTCCTCCAGGTGATGGCTGGTTCAGCGATCCTTTCCTGCCTCTGATCAGAGATGGCAGGATCTATGCCCGTGGAGCACAGGATATGAAGAGCGGTCTGGCGGCTTTTGTCGAAGCTGTCAGACGCGCGGAAAAGTTTACAGGCAGACTCTCTGTGCTGTTGACATCCGACGAAGAGGGGGATGCCGAATATGGAACCAAAATCGTCCTGAGAGAGCTGGAAAAAGAGGGTATGCTGCCGGATTATGCGGTGGTGGCCGAACCCACTTGCGACAAAATCTTCGGAGACTCCATCAAGATAGGACGCAGAGGTTCCATAAACGGAGTGCTTAGACTGCGCGGCAGACAGGGACACGCGGCCTATCCCGAAAAGGCGTCCAACCCGGTCGATATGATAGCTCCGATACTTGGCCATATAGCCGGTGCCGAACTCGATAGCGGAGATGAGTTTTTCGCACCCAGCAGGGTGGTGATAACAGATATCCGTGCCGGTATGGAGGCCACGAATGTCACTCCTGGTGAGTTGAAAATGATGTTCAATGTTCGCAACTCTACCAAAACTTCGGAGTCGGACATCAGAGAGTTCATCGAGGATTGTCTGGGTTCTCTGGAGTACGATCTGGAGCTGAAGCAGTCCGCGAAGCCGTTCATGACCGACCCCGAAAGCAGGATAGTCTCCGCGATGGACGAGGCGGTCAGGGAGATTTGCGGTACGATTCCGGCGCACTCTACCGCCGGTGGGACGAGCGATGCCAGATTTTTCGGAGAATATGGGGTGAAGACTATAGAGTTCGGTCCCGTCAACGATACCATACACGCTCCCAACGAAAATGTGCCTGTAGAGGATGTCAAAAAACTCTACGAAGTGTTCAGATCGCTTATCGAAAGGTTCTGATGGGGGTTTTCGAAGCCGTAATTTTCGTATTTGTTGCAGAGCTTGCAGAGCTGTATTTCCAGTATGCGCCGACGCTGTTTCGTATGATAGAGAGACTTTATGGCTACTATCGGAGATCAATTTTCATGCTGCTGGCCATACATACAGGCTACATGGCCATACTTTTCGTCTCGGCCGCTTTCGATATCCTGAACTGGCCTATAGTGGCTGCCATAGCGCTCAAGACATTCGATATCTTTTCCAAGATCGAACTGATCAGGAGGGTGTACATCAGAAGAGATATGGATCCGGCTCTCGAATCGATACTGTCGACACCTGTGCCGGGATGGATATTTCTGGCCGGACCCGTGACATATCCATGGCTGGTGTATGTCTCGTTTGGAATCGGCAATTGACTTTTAATATCTATTCGATTATAATGCGGACACTACATGAAGAAAATTCAATGTGCTGCCGTAATATTGAACGGAGATGGTTCCCAGCCGTATAGATTTTGAAACGGAGGGGGTATCCCGTTGCC
>CAZYUW010000060.1:0-3859 GCA_964650685.1 uncultured Nitratifractor sp. | reverse complement strand
GTGATAACCAAAATATCATTCTCTTTTAGATATACAATTCTATAATTTCCTGCTCTTTTTCTATACTTGCCTTTGTATTTGCCTTTTAAAGCCTTATCGTTTGCAAAGTTTCCAGCTTCTAAATCTTTTATTTTTTCAAAGATAAGCTTTTGATTTTGTGTATCGATTTTTTCTAACTCTTTAAAAGTAGCTTTTGGAACAATAACTTTAAACATTTAATTAAGCCCAAGTTTTTGTGCTACTTCTTCTAGAGTGTATACTTCGGTTTTTCCAGCTTTTATATCGTCTATACGCTTATCTGAAATCATCTCATCCAATGTATCGAAATAATTGCTTACTGCTTTTTCTATAAGATAAGTGCGAGAACGTTCAAGCTCCCGGGCATAAGCATCTAACTCCATCAGCAGTGTTTCATCCATTCTGATATTTATAGCTTTTTTCATAATGTATCCTTTTGTATCTACATTATACTACAAATTATCATTTTGCTCAAGTAAAGTTTGAGAAAAAGGAGAAAAAGGGATACGAGGTGATGCAGATGCTATTGAGAAAAAGATTGAGGATTCACCAAAGATATACTGAGATAATCTGCGGATGTTTTGTGATATAACGCTGAATCTTCGCTCTTGGCGCTGCAGAAACGAAGATGTCAACACAGATATCGGCGATCCTGTTTACCTGAAATAGAAAATCGGAAAACTTTATATGATACACTTTTATATCACTATTTGCCGAGCCTGGATGAAAGGAGCTTCATGACACTGGACAATCCATACAAAACGGTAGGAAAATTCGGACGGGAACTGCTGGAGGAGACCGCCATCGAAGAAGGCCTGCCTAAAATAGCATCCTACACCAAATCGATAATAGGCGCCGATCGCTGCTCCGTATTTGTATACGACGACAAAGAGAGGATACTCTGGACGACTCTGGCCGACGGAGTCGACAGGATCGTAATACCATCCGACAGAGGGATCATAGGCAGAACGATCGCCACGAAAAAGGGTATCGTAGAGAACGATCCATACTCCAATCCCCATTTCGACAGAAGCGTGGACGAAGAGACCGGCTACAAAACCCGCAATATTCTCACAGCACCCATATTTGACTCAGCCGGCAGAATATTGAGCGCCATACAACTGCTGAATAAAGACGATGGGGATTTCGATAGCTCCGATTCGGACTTTTTGCGCTTTTTCACATATTTCATCAGCGGATATTTGGAACTCCTCATCGTGCACGCCTGCGAAGAGAACTACTTCGGAGAGAACTGCTGAAAGGCGGCAGCTCCGTCGATCTGCTATAATTCGCCGACGATGAAAGATAAAGGCATTTTGTCTCATTTTTACTTAAAGGGTTGGTTATGAATCTAAAAGAACGCATTAAAAACGATATCAAAGAGGCTATGAGAGCCAAAGATACGGCACGCAGAGATACTCTGCGCAACATCTCGGCTGCGATCAAGCAGGTGGAAGTGGACGAGAGAAGAGAGCTCACCGACAGCGATGTCGAAAAGATACTGATGAAATACGCCAAGCAGAGAGAAGACGCGCTGGAACAGTTCGAAAAAGCCGGCAGAGAAGATCTGGTAGAAAAAGAAAAAAACGAACTCGAACTCGTTCGCTCCTACCTGCCCGAACCCATGAGTGACGAAGAGCTTAGCGAAACTCTCGAAAAGATCATCGCAAAGGTCGGGGCCCAGTCTATGAAAGATATGGGAAAGATCATGCAGGAGGCGAAAAAGGAGATTGGATCCAGAGCGGACGGAGGCAGGATAAATCAGGTGGTCAAAAAGCTGCTCTCGTAATGAGCACTACATGAAGCCTTGGCGTGGTTAAGTTGCCGAAAAGTAACACATTGGTAATATAATGTTCACAAAAACAAAGGAGCGGTAATGATAAGGAAAGTACTCGGTATTGCAGCCTCGATCTCGATAGCAGCGGGTTCGCTACAGGCGAAAGAGGTAAAGATCGGAGTCGTTTTTCCGATGACGGGCACCATAGCCGCATTTGGTCAAATCAGCAAAAACGGTCTGGATATCGCCTACGAACAGAACCATACACTCAAAAACGGGGATGAAGTGAAACTGGTGCTGCTGGACGACAGAAGCGACAAGGTCGAAGCATCCACAGCAGTCAAGCGTCTCATCAACAAAGATGGTGTCGCTGTGATCCTCGGTGAAATCGCGTCGGGCAGCTCTCTGGCCATGGCTCCGGTGGCGGAAAAGGCCAAGACACCCATGATAACTCACGCATCCACCAATCCGAGAGTGACCAAAAACAAAAAGTATGTTATCCGCTCCTGCTTCATCGATCCGTTTCAGGGTACCGTAATGGCAAAATACGCTCTCGAAAAAGGCATGAAAAAAGCCGTAGTCGTTACGGATGCCAAACAGGACTACTCGGTCGGCCTCACCAAAGCCTTCAGAAAAGCGTTCACCGCCGGCGGAGGCAAAATAGTCAAAATGGTACAGATCTACTCCGGCGACAAGGATTTCAACGCCCAAATATCAGCCATAAAAAGCGCGCAACCTGACATCATCGTATTTACCGGTTATTATGGAGAGGCCGCTCTGATGGTCAAGCAGGCTCGTGCGATGGGTGTCGATACGCCTTTTATAGGCGCGGATGGAGTGGGCGTACCCGAACTGATCGAGATAGGTGGCAAAGCTGCGGAGGGATTCATCTATACTGACCATTTCAACGAAGCTGCCGTGGAAAGTCCCAAGGCCAAAGCCTATGTCGAAGCGTTTCACAAAAAATACAGCAGAGCCGCCGACTCCATGGGAGCGCTGGCCGCGGACGCGTACGGAATGATAATAAGCGCCATGAACCAGTGTATAGACGATGGCAAAGAGTCCGACGACAAAGAGTGCATCAACGAAAAGCTGCACAATATCAAAGACTACCAGGGAATCACCGGCACCATCACGATAAACGAAAACGGCAACGCCGTCAAATCGGCTGTAGTCAATGTCGTCAAAGACGGAGCGTTCTCATACATAACAACAGTCAAACCCTGATTGGACGAGACTGATTTTCACCTGAGAGGAGAGGGTGCGGGATGAGCTTTTCTACCTTTTTGCAACAGCTTGTCAACGGCGCCAGCCTCGGAAGCATGTACGCGCTCATAGCCATCGGCTATACGATGGTATATGGGGTGTTGAGACTGATCAACTTCGCGCACGGTGACATCATGATGGTTGGCGCCTTCATGACATTCGTAGCCGATGCCGCAGGTATGCCATTTTATATATCGGTGCTTTTCGGTATAGTATGCTCCGTCATCGTAGGGATACTTACCGACAAGGTCGCCTATAAACCTCTGAGGGAAGCGCCCAAAATATCACTGTTGATAACTGCCATAGGGATCAGCTTTCTCCTCGAAAATCTATTCAATGTCTTTTTCGGTGGAGTACCAAAAGCGTTCAAGGCACCGGAGTACCTCACCAGAGTACTCAACTTTTCGGATATCTATCTGCCTGTTACGGTGATCATAATACCTATAGTCACCGTCACTATACTGGGTTGTGTGCTGTGGATACTATATAGAACCAAATACGGTATGGCCATAAGGGCGCTGGCGTTCGATATACCGACGGTTAAACTTATGGGCATAAACGCCGATTCGATAATCATGCTGGTTTTCGCTCTCGGATCCGCGCTGGCCGCCGTGGGGGGGGTGTTTTACGCGGTAAGCTACCCTTCGATAGATCCGTTGATGGGTATAATCGTCGGGCTGAAGGCGTTCGCCGCCGCCGTACTGGGCGGGATAGGAAGTGTTACCGGCGCTGTACTGGGCGGTTTCGTTCTGGGTTTTACGGAAATATTCGTAGTCGCCCTCTTTCCAGAACTGGGAG
>CAZYUW010000059.1:0-10304 GCA_964650685.1 uncultured Nitratifractor sp. | reverse complement strand
TCTCTTGGGAAAACTTGAAGTAATAAGTCAAATGCTACCAATGATTTTTCCAGGACTGAATGACGATGGGATATTTTCCTCCCCACTTTTCTTCCAGACGCTCCAAGGCCGCTTGGGCGGCTTCTTTGGAGACAGCTTTGTAGACCTCTTTGAGGTCTTGCATAAAGGCTTTTTGATGTTTGGAAGCGACGTATCGCAAAGAGTTTCTAATTTGATGAATAACACACAGTTGCACCTCCGTTTTTGGAAAAACGCTTCGAATCGCTTCGGGAAATCCTTTAAGTCCGTCAACTGAAGCAATAAGAATATCTTCTACGCCACGGTTGTGCAAATCGGTCAGTACCTGCAGCCAGAAGTTGGCTCCTTCACTTTCACTAAGATAAAGCCCAAGCACCTCTTTTTTTCCATCCAGACCGATACCAAAATCGTATAGACCGCTTTGATAACGTAGCGGCCATCTTCTTTGATTTTGTAATGAATGGCATCCAGCCATACAAAGGGATAAAGTGCTTGAAGAGGTCTTTGGCGCCACTCTTGCAGCAAGGCGATGATTTTATCAGTTACGGCGCTAATTGTTGCTTTAGAGAAGCGTACGCCGTAAATCTCTTCGATATGTTCGGCGATTTGAGCGTAACTATTCCCTAACGCATACAAAGAAAGAATCTTTTCTTCGATAGCGTCACTCATATGGGTTTGATATTTCTTGACGATTTGAGGCTCGAAGGTACCGTTACGGTCTCTTGGGACTTTTAGTTCGAATTCCCCTACGGAACTCTTCATTTGTTTGGTCGTTTTTCCGTTTTTACGGTTACACTCCTCTTGGGAAAGATGGCTTTCTATCTCCGCCTCCAATGCAGCTTCGACCAGTTGTTTGATCAAGGGGGCTAAAATTCCGTCTTTTCCATCGATGAGATAGCCTTGTTTGACAAGTTGTAATGCTTCATTGACATCAAACTCTTTAACGTGTCACTCCTTGCAAAGTAGATTTTTATTCTACTTCAGGTGACACAAAAGTTTGAACAGTCCCTCAAAAGTGTCATGGATTTCCCTGTCTGTATTCTCGATGAGAAGTTCAATGCTTTCATCAGGGGTGGATACCATGTGGGTTTACCGACCAGGACTCCTAAAGTGTCAGACAGAAACAGCACAAATGTCAACCGATACGCCACGCTACGACAATATCTTCGATATCTATATCGCTCTTTTTCGGCCGCAGGGAAAATGATTCGCTGGGATAGTTGTCCAGACTGAATTTCTCATCCAGGATATCTATCTTCTCCTCCATTTCATCCGCCAACTCCTGGATTTTCTCTTCTATGTCCATCACACGCTGCTGAGCGCGACTTATATCTCCATGCTCTTTAAGCACTCTGCTTCCTCTGTTGACAGCGGACCCTATTTTGCTAGCCGTTGTTCTGCCAAACATGGCCCCCAAAATGGATATTCCTGCTCCTATTATGGAGCTGGTCTGATCGGCCTTTTCTTTTTCTACCCTCTCTTGCGCTCGTTTGAGTTGGTCCAAAAGCCTCTTCTCTTTGCTTTCGTATCTATCTTTGAGCTTCTCGAGCTCCTCCTCCTTTTTCTCTTCGAGTATATCTTTTACTTTCACATTAAAATCCGCCTCCGATTCTCCCGGCTTTGACTCCAGTTTCAGTTTGCGGTTACGATACAGTACCAGTCGACTCTCCTGATATATATAATCCTTCAGCGCCGCCGAAGATTTTTTTAGATACCTGTCCTCCGATACGAAAGGAGGCAACGATTTGAACGACGATCCTGACGGAGCTTTTGCCGGCCATCTTTCAAAATCTGTATCTTCGACACTGGAGATCTCCCAATCCGCCGAATCTATACCATCGAGACATAGCCAATACAGCTTCTTCTCCACACTGTCAATACCTCGTCTCTGGTCGTGATAGCCTACCTCAACTTTGGCCGCCAGATATGGAGTGTATCTGTTTTCGCTGCCAGGATCGGGCTCGAAGCGCTGAGATATAGATCTATCGAGAACTACCGCGGTGCCATAACCGTCTTTTGAGGGCGACGAGATGGCACTCGACAGATTGTCAGTCGATTCACCTGTCTCCTTTTTGTTTCTCATAAGCTCTTTTATCTCATCTTTTTTGAGAGGTCCCTTCAGATAGCTCATAACCCAGCGGGTACCAAAGAGTCGAATATCATCCAGATGCGCACTTTTGAGGAAGAACACCCTTTTTTTGAGATTGGCAAGTAGATTTTCTATCTCTTTTTTGTCGAAAGAGGAGTCAGCTTTGCCCTCCAGACCACTAATTACCCGATCAATATCCTGGGCTGTCTGGAGGCGACCTATGAACCATGTGCCTATATTTGAAAGCCCCTTGTAGTCAAGGTCGACAGGGTTTTGGGTGCTCAGAACCACCCCGATTCCGAAAGCTCTCGCCTGTTTCAGCAGTGTGATCATGGGTTCTTTGGAGGGAGGGTTTTTCACGGGGGGGAAGAACCCGTATATCTCGTCCATATAGAGCAACGCCCTGAGCCTGTTGCTGCCGCTTTGCATTCTCATCCACGCGACAAATTTGTTCAACAACAGAGTCACAAAAAACATTCTTTCATCATCGCCAAGATGAGAAATGGAAAAAATCGATATTTTCGCTTTGCCGTTTTCGTCATACAACAGTTTTTGTATATCGAGACTCTCTCCGCTGAGCCAGTTTACAAAGCTCGGCGAAGCGATAACCGCGTTGAATTTGGTGGCAAAAGCGAATCTCTCTTTTTCGGGATAGAAGCCTTCGAGAGGCAAAACACCCACTTTATCGAAATCTGGATTTAAAATCCTGCCCACAAGTGTCTCTATGCCCAGACTTTCGCCTGCCATCCATGCTTTGGATATGATTTGCGCGAGCAAAATATACTCTTTTGAATCCAGCGGATCAGCCTCTATTCCTATCAACGATAAAAGTCCTGTCACGGTACTTTTCAAATAAGCGGCGAAATTGTCGCCATCCTCTATTATCGAATCCTGTGGCAACTCCAGAGAACTCATGAGGTTTACGGGTATTCCGGATCTGCTTCCAGGTGTATATATCGTTTTTTCGACACTGTGAAATCTCTCTACTCTTTCTCTGTCCTGCCCCCAGCCAACAATGCCATCTTCCCATGTTTGGGCAGTCTCTTGCGCCAATTGTTCAGGATCGACCCCTTTGGCCCGCGCATCATCTTCGACCCAGCGCAAAAAGCTTTCAATCTTAAATTCTGGATCGGTCAGACACAGATCTCCCATATCCCCTTTGGGGTCGATGACTATCGCCGGTATATTGTCGATAGCCGCCTCTTCTATAATGCCTATACCCAATCCTGTTTTGCCACTTCCTGTCATACCTATTATCGCGGCATGCGTGGTAAAGTTCTTGTTTTTGAGCAGAGTCAACTCTTCGCCGCTCTCGAAAGAGTCTTTATCTACATCTCTGCCCAGATAAAAAAGCCCCGCTTTTTCATATATCTCTTTCATCTCACTTCCCCTTTCGTGACATTTGTTTCTGACCGGAACAAGCTGTTTCGCGGTTTTCTTTAGCACGCAATCCAAAGCACAATTTTATCATAAATATATCCCGATTTTGTTTGGTATTGATTGATGAAATTTCTGCGGGTTTGTCGGTCGATTTCGCCTCGATGTGTTTATTTCGATCAATTTTTACTTGAAAACGAAAATCTTTTATCTAAATAGCTATATTAATTTACTTTTATAAGATAAAATTGATTGAGCTGATCTGAATAGATAGATATTTTGTGATGGCAACAGCGATTTTGAAGCAGCAAAACAGTTAGAATATAGATATTAAAAATAGGAGAAGCTATGGGAAGAGGTATTTTGATCCTTGTCGGGGTAGGTGCTATATTTGCATATTTTGTAACGAATTTCGTTCACAATATTGAAGAAGAAGACCCGAATGTTTACGGAGTGGACGAAAATAACGCGAAAAAATATGCCAAATACTACTCAAAAGACGCGATTGGAGATCTGGTGCTCGATCCGTCAAGTATCTCTATAGAAACGGCAAAAAAGGTTTGGGCTTCAAGTCCTATAAAAAATGACATTTTGGATCTCTTTCCAAAATTTGACCTTATAAAAGACTCTATAAAAAGCAGACTGAAAAATAGTGAATTTAAGAGTTATCTGCTTAAAAAAATAGGAGAAATAGAAGATAGTTTTCTAGCGGGCGAAATTGATTCAGACAAAGCAAAAAAAATGATAGAAAATCCTTGATCATTTTTTTTTCAACGAACAGATTTTCGTATGCCACTCCTTAAGTTTTTTTTCGAACGCTATTTTGCCCCCCATGTACAGCCGTTCGCCTATATAGCCATAGTCCTGCTCTATCCAGCCACCGAAGTGATGAGGATTCAGATAGTCCGGAGAGTGGTTTTTCAGGTGTTTCGGCACATTATGGGCTTTTGATTTTCGCAGCCATTGCTGCGCCCTCCTTAGAGCGGCATATGAGCTGTTGGATTTTGGGGAAGAGCAGAGGTAGACAACCAGCTGTGAGAGGGGTATTCCTATTTCAGGATATCCGATTCTCTCTGCGGCACTCATGACCGACGATGCTATCACTATCGCGTTGGGATTGGCGTTGCCTATATCTTCTGATGCCAGTATAACCAGTCTTCTCGCGATATACTCAGGGGGCTCTCCGCCCTCTATGAGCCTGGCCAGATAGTGTATCGCCGCATCGATATCGCTTCCTCTGATGCTTTTGATAAGCGCCGATATGAGATCGTAGTGTTCGTCACTCTCTATTGAGCCAGCCTGCATGGATCTGGGGCGGATCTTTTCCAGTGTCTCCAGACTCAATGGATTCTCTACGCACGAGGCACTTTCGAGCAGATTGAGCATTGCTCTGACATCTCCTCCACTGGAGTCTATAAGATAGCTGTACCCTTCCTTGTCCACTTCTATATTCTCTGACGAGAGTACTATGTCGAGAAGTGTCTTCATCGCATCCCGATCGACAGAGTGCATTTCAAAAATGTGAGACCTGGAACGAATGGCGGATATCAATGAATGAAAAGGGTTTCTGGTCGAAGCGCCCATCACAATAGCGGAATAACTCTCCATATACGGCAGCAGAACCTCCTGTTGCGCCTTGTTCATTCTATGTATTTCGTCTATGAAAACCAGAGGCCCATCGAAGGTGTTTTCATAGCTGGCGAAAAGTTTTCTGATCTCTTCTATCTTCAGCCTGGTTGCATTGAATTCATGATATGGACGCCCAAGTTTTTGGGCTATCACTCTAGCGAGCGTCGTCTTGCCGCATCCAGGCGGACCATAGAGAAAAGAGTGGGGCAATTTGCCTGACTCCACAAGCCTTCTGAAAGGAGCATCCTCTGCCAACAGATGATCCTGGCCTGCGATCTCATCGATTGATCGAGGCCGATACTTGCGAGAGAAATCCATAGATTAAACGCTATATGACCTGTACTATATACTCTCTATCCCGTGGTCCGTCGAACTCGCAAAAAAATATCGCTTGCCACTCCCCAAGAAAAAGCTGCCCGTCCCTGACTGGAACTACGATCCTCGGGCCGCATAGAGTCGATTTGATATGGGCGGGGGTATTGTCGCCCCCACTCTCATATTCTATCTCTGACGGCGCGATTCTGCTCATGGCTGACAAAAAATCTCTTCTTAGCTTCGGATCGGTCTTTTCGAACAAAACTATAGAAGCGGTCGTATGGGGCGTAAATACGGTGCACAATCCGTCCCGGATTCCAAGCCTGATCACCTCGTCCGCCACCATCTCCGTTATATCTATCATCTCCGTCTTGTAGCTGGTTTTATGCTTCAATTTTATCATCTGCTTTTCCTTTTTCCAGTAGTTTGTGTATGATTTCATACTCTTTTCTGCTGAAATATCTGACTTTGTTTTCGGGCAGATTTTTCAGCTCCACAGGCCCAAAAGCCACCCTCTTCAGATCCAGAACATTTGCGCCAAAATGAGCGAAAAAGCGCCTCAGCTCTCTATTTTTGCCTTCATCTATCGTCACTCTGAGCTTGGTGTACTTTTTGCCCTCTTTGCGCACGACCATATCGATGAAGGGGGAAAAGGACATCGATTTTATTCTGCTCATGCTGTGGGATCCTTTGGTAGCGTCCTCAAGCACGAGTCCGTTTTTCATCGCATCTATCATCTCTTCGGTCAGCGGAGAGTCTATTTTGATATTGTAGCTTCTTGGCATCCTGCTTCTCATCAAAAAATCCGCTACCGAAGGAGAGTCCGTCATTATCAAAACGCCTTCAGACGCGAAATCGAGACGTCCCACCGGGATGAAATGTCTGAATTTTCCCGGCAGTTTGTGATATATCGTCGTCCTTCCTCTATCGTCTCTTTTGCTTACCAGAACCCCTTTTGGCTTGTTGTAAACGATCAGAGTAAACTCGCCGCTGCGCCTGGGCTCTATCCTCTTGCCGTTGACGAACACGACATCCCCATCATTGACCCTGCAGGAGTAGTCCTTTACAACTCTGCTCCCAAGGGTCACGGCTCCTTTCTCGATCAAAGCGTCGGCCTCTCTCCTCGAATATCTGGAGTTGTGTGATATGTATTTGTTCAGTCTAATTCCGGACTTTTTCATATGGACTTTATCCCCGCGCTTACCAGATCGTGAATATGCACCACACCCAATATGGAGTATTCATCGTCAACCACAGGCATCAGCTGGATTTTGGCATCTTCGATCATAGCCAGTGCTTCACTGGCTAATATGGATACATCCATTATAACCTTTGGACTCTTGCTTGCGTACTCAATAGCAGGTTTTTCCATATCGAAATCTTTTTTCATCAGCGCCCTTCTAAGGTCACCGTCACTCATAACGGCTGTCAATCTGCCCGAATTGTCCACAATCAACACATTTCCCAGTTTACCCTCGCTCATCCTGACAACAGCCTCTTTCAGGGGAACATCTTTCCGTACTATCGGCAGCATATCTTTGCGCATCACATCCTCGACTTTGACAAAGAGTCTTTTTCCCAAGGCTCCACCGGGATGAAAGGAGGCGAAATCCTCTTTTTTGAAATCCTTTTTAAGCATAAGCGCTACCGCAAGAGCATCACCCATCGCCATTGTCAGTGTCGTACTGGCTGTAGGCGCGGCACCAAGAGGACAGGCTTCCTGTCTCACCGAAATATCCAGTATCACCTCCGCATATCTCGACAGAGTTGACTCTCTGTCCGCGGTCATCGCGAGCAGCGGAATATCAAAACGCTTTATGTGGGGCAGTATGTTGGAGAGCTCCTCGCTCTCCCCGCTGTAGCTGATAGCCAGCACTCCATCCTCTTTGCTGATCATTCCCAGATCACCGTGCAAAGCTTCACTCGGATGCAGAAAAAAGCTGCTCGTTCCCGTGCTGGCCAAAGTAGCGGCGATTTTCGCGCCGACAAGTCCAGATTTGCCTATTCCGGTAACGATCAGCTTGCCTTTTATGCCCATGATCGTTTCAACCGCGGCAGCAAAGCTGTCGTCTATCCTTTCCGCCGCGTTCTCGAGCGCTTTCGCTTCTATCTCGAGAGTTCTTTTCGCGCTCTCTTTGCAGTCCATTTCTTTCCCCATCAAATACATTTCAGACCAGAAAGACCGTTGGAATTATAATCGGATATCTCTTGAACTGCTTCAGTATATATTTCCGTACGACGGTTCTGATATCATCTTCAATCACCTTCGTGTTGGCACTTTTTTCTATCTTGGAGTTTAGCAGATAGTTCTCTATCAACTGTTCGATATTGGACGCGAACCTTTTGTCCTCCCTGTCCGGCACCAAACCATGTGTGGTCACAACAGGTTTGTTGGCCATTTTGCCAGTCTGGGTCGATATCAACACGGCAATATTGACTATGCCTTCTGTTGACAGTTTCTGCCTGTCATCTACGACATCCGCGAATATCTCTTTGTTGTTCTGATTGTCTATATATCTTTTGCCCGCTTTGACAGTGCGTGCCTTTTTGATGTATTTCGTTGTGATCTCTATCTGGTCCCCATCACTCATAAGGATGATGTTTCTTTCGTCCACACCGCAAGAAACGGCAGTTTTCGCATGAGCCGATATGTGATTGTACTCCCCGTGTACCGGCAGGAAAAATTTGGGCTGCACAAGTCTCAGGATCAGCTTCTGCTCCTCCTGAGAAGCGTGGCCGGACACATGGATATCGCTGAACTCTTTGTATCTGACCGTAACCCCGGCTTTGAGCAAAAGATTCATCAACTTCGAAACCGATGCTTCATTGCCTGGTATCGCACTGGCGGATATGATCACAGTATCGGTTGGCTTGAGCTTGATGTGCCTGTGCTCGTCAGTAGCCATCCTGGACAGTGCCGCCATAGTCTCCCCCTGAGATCCGGTAGTGACAACAAGGATTTCGTTGTCTTTGTATTTGTTAACTTCGTGGGCGTCGATAAAGTGCTTGTCATCTATATCTATATAGCCAAGACGCCTGGTGGTTTCTATATTGCGCTCCATAGACCTGCCAATAACGCATATCTTTCGACCATGCCTGACCCCTCTCTCCATGGCCTGAAAAATCCTGTGGACA
This sequence comes from uncultured Nitratifractor sp., assembly GCA_964650685.1. Taxonomy (GTDB): domain Bacteria; phylum Campylobacterota; class Campylobacteria; order Campylobacterales; family Sulfurovaceae; genus Nitratifractor. Next base: position 1,741 of record CAZYUW010000059.1, on the reverse strand, counting down.
TTGGAAGAGAAGGTTGACATGATAACTCGACCGCCGGCTTTCTCAAAAAGCGTGTCGAATGTTCTGCCGACTACAGACTCACTTTTTGTAAAACCGGGGCTGTGAGAATTGGTTGAATCCGAAAAGAGGCACAGCACTCCCTTTGAGCCATAGTAGGCAAACCTCTGCAGATCTGTCGTATATCCGTCAATGGGAGTATGATCTATCTTGAAATCTGCCGTATGTATAAACACCCCTATCGGCGTCTCTATCGCCAATGAGCACGAATCGATGATTGAATGCGTGGTATGCATCCACTCCACTTTGAACTCCCCGATTTCATATACTTTGCGCCTGTTGATATATCTGAAATATTTTTTGTCGGCTTGAAGACCGTGCTCGTCGAACTTGTTTCCTATCATGGCCAGCGCGAGAGGAGTTCCGTACAAAGGAAACTTCAGCTCTTTGAACAGGTAAGGTACGGCTCCAATGTGGTCTTCGTGGGCGTGTGTTATCACTATCCCTTTGATTTTGTCTTTGATCTGATGGATATAACTGAAATCCGGTACGAGAATGTCGACCCCATGCATGGTCTCGTCCGGAAAACTCATGCCCACATCTATGATGATCGCGCTGTTTTCAGTCTCCATTACAGCGATATTGCCGCCTATTTCTCCCAAGCCTCCCAAGGGCGTAAAACGCACCTGTCCTCTGGTATTGACATCTATCTGCTTCCATGGTGTCATTCGCTCGATCTGGATTCTTTCGTTCTCCAAAATAGCGGTCTTCATCTCGCTTGGTATCGTAGTGTCTATCTTGAATTTACGATTGCCGCTTTTTCTGCTGCCGGAATCTTTACCGTTGCGTCCGTTTCCTCTGCTTTGTTTGCCCTGAAAACGGTTGTCGTTTTTTCTCTTGTGTCTCTTGTCTGAATTTCTTTGTGTGTTTGTATGTTCGCGACTTTCGTTCTCTCTGGAACCCTTTTTATCGTTGCCAGATACATCTTTGGCTGGAATCCCTCCGTTACGATATGGATTTGGATGGCGTTTCTGCCTGTTCTCCGAATGATCGTTGCTGTTTTTTTTGTTATCCATTACTGTTTTCCTTTACAAGTGCATTGTATAATCGATGATAATCAGAAGTCTCGATCTCATGAGGTCTCATGTTCTCCATGATATGTAGACTGGAAAAAGCCCTTTTCACTCTTTCCACTCCAAAGCGCCCGGACAGATTTTTGAGTAGTTTTTTTCTTGGCTGCCTGAAAGCCAAACTCAAAAACCCCTCAAACTCTTCATCCTCCAAATGGGTATGTTTTACAATGGACAACACAGCCGAATCGACTTTTGGCGGTGGAACAAAAGACGATGGCGGCACTTCAAGACATATCGACGCTTTACCCGCGGTCTGACACAATACAGTCAATGCTGAAAATGCCCTTTCTCCGCTTTTGGCACTGAACTTGTCCGCAACCTCTTTCTGTATCATGACCAACACGGACCTACAGCGAGGATCCTTGAGAGCCTTCAACAAAAGCTTTGTCGCAATATAGTAAGGAAGATTCGAAACAAGAACATACGGCCGGCTTCTCAGATACCTGTCTCTCCACCTCTGCAATATATCCCCACAGATGAGTTCGAGACCACCGGCCTCTATCTCATCTGCAAACTCTCTCCCCAGCCTATCGCACAATCTTTTGTCGACTTCGTAAGCCGCAACACTGCCAATCTTTACAAGTCTTCTGGTTAAATCACCTAATCCAGGC
>CAZYUW010000058.1:0-5673 GCA_964650685.1 uncultured Nitratifractor sp. | reverse complement strand
GCTATCAAAAAGCATCCGCATGTGGCAGAAGTGGCGGTCGTAGCCAGACCCGACGAGATCAAGGGGGAAAGCATCTTCGCCTACATCGTGCTCAAAGATGCCGAAGAGGGATTCGGGGAGGAGGCTGAACTGGCCAGAGAGATAAACGAGGTCATAGCTCAGGAGATCGGCAATATAGCCAAAGCCGATACGATCAAAGTAGTACCGGGGCTACCCAAGACCCGTTCAGGCAAAGTCATGAGGCGCATACTGCGCTCCATCGCGAAAGGCGAGGAGATTACGCAGGATATATCCACTCTCGAAGATCCGACTATAGTCGCCCGTATCCAGACCTGCGTCATTTCATAGGCGACAACTCTCTCCCGCGGGAGAGGAGTCAGACTCCCATCTTTTCCAAAACACCGAAAGTTTTCTCTTCACCAGTCATAATGTAGTGGAGTTCGTTCCCGTTGTTGATATTGTATTCGAAATCGCTTTTGCTTTCAGGCGTAGCCGCTATAAGAAGACTCATCCCCTTTTCTACAAGCAGATTATCATCAGGCAAGAGCCTGACTTCCGATTTTCTGTTTTGCGCAAGCAGGATCAGTATATCCATTTTGTGCCTGTAGTCCGCTCTGGATCTGCAGAGTGTACCGAGATCTATTTCACTCCCTTTTTCAAGCTCGTGATAGAGCGCGTACGCGTTCGATTCATCTATTGTGATTTCGAAATGCATAGGATTTTCGCTGACTTCTTCATGCAGTCTATCTACCAGTTTTGTACCCCACTCTTCATCCATAGTGTGTATCATTCTGACAAATCTATACGCCAGAGGTCTGGCAATGAATGTGTATGTGAACTCGGCGAGTATCTGTTCGAGTATATAGACTCTGTTGATTCTGGCCGATTTGAATATGCTGATATCGTCCAGCGTATTTTCCCGACCTATGGTATATATCTTTTTGTTGAGCTTTTTCGCGGTAGAGAGTATCGTCAGATTTATCAGATCGTCCTGTGTGCCGGCCACTATCGCTTTGGCGTCCTTGATGCCCGCGTCGAGTAGCATCTCCACATCTTCGGCATCTCCGAATATGGCGCTGTTTTTTCTCTTTTTGTATTCGGCAGATTTCAGGTCTATGAATGTATACGCGACTCCGGCTCTTTGCATTGCGTTTTCGAGCGCATGACCCATTCTGCCGTAGCCGCAGACGATGTATTTGCCCTGCGGGAGGTGTTCTCTGTCTCTGACTTTGAGTATATGTCCGAATATCCACATCTCCAGGAGCCATAGATTTGGTGATGTTATGGCCAGATACAATCTTTCGGATATGAATTTGAATGGATCCTCTATATATCTGACACCAAGATTTTGCAGGTGTTCGGTCTGTGTTTGCGTCGTGGATTTGATGACCAACTTTATGCGCTTGTTCAGCAGTCTGCACATAAGCGCTATCTTTGTGTTTTTGAGATCGTCGTCGAACATGGATACGACAGCTTCACAGTTTTTTTTGTGTATGCCGGCCATTTTTATCACATCGGGCTGAGTCACATCGGCTGTCAGGGAGGGAACTTCGGGGATGAAGTTCTCCAGCTCGAGAGTGTCTATCTTTTCCTGATCTCTGTCGATTACCACAACTCTGATCGATGCCTGGTTTAACCAGTCGATGATCATATGGGTGATATTGTTGTATCCCAGTATGATAATGAACTGCTCCTGTATGTTTTCGACCTTGTGTCGAAAGCGTGCGATAGCCAGCTCTCTGGCGAGTTTTTTGTCTTGTATGAGGGCCACAATCGTACCTATGCCGTAAAACCATCCAATGACCGTCAGGTATATGCACACAGTTACCCACAGTCTTTGAGGATAGGTAAAGCTGTACGGGGCTTCTCCAAAACCTATCGTTGACGCCATATAGCTTACGAAGTAGAAAGCGTCGAAAAAACTCATTTTGTATGGATTTCCGTTGTCGTCCACGCCTGGAATCAGCGTCAAACCGAGAATGGCTATCGAAAATGTAGCGATTATGACGAGGAAGGGGATCCTCATTCTGCGAATGACGATCCATATTGTATTGTTGTTGTTCATGTCGTTATCGCTTGGATTTGATCGTATCCCCTATGAAAAGCAGTACCGAAACTATATTTGCCAGCAGCGCCCCGCCGGAGAGCGATATGACCGCGACGGTACTCTCCATATTCATTTCACCGACTATGTATAGCGCGAATGCCCAGACAGTAGCGGAGGCTATGAGCTGTATATCAGCCACGAGACTGGTCGCCAGCAGCACCGATCCGAGCTGGGTTTTGTCCCCCAGCTTCAGTATGGTGGCGATCAAGTTGATCACTATGGCGGCGAAAAGTTCATAGACGCTGTGGTGCTCTATATCGGCAGCGTCTCCGTAAAAAAATCCGAAATTTATCGTCATCGCCAATATTATGAAAAAACCGGATATGACTTTTTGGGTGTTCATTTGAATCTCCTTTGCGTTAGTGTAGAGTCGTCTGACTTATAAGCAAATTAATCGCTTTGCAGGAATTCGAGATATTTCAGGATCTCATTCTTTCATTCTTTGCCGGTGCCGTCGCTTTCCAGGATATTCAGAGCGTCTTTGTATATCGGTTCGTCTATAAAACCGTACTTTTCGTGCATAAAACCGTTTATACCTTTCGCCGACGATGCTTCGAAGGCCTCTTTGATCTCTCGCGCGCGTTTGAGTTCGATTTCATCCACACCGAATATATCGTTGGCTATTTCGGTTTGAGCTGGCCCCATGCAGGCTTTGCTTCTATAGCCGAGAGATTTTTCGTATATACACCAGCTTCTAAACGATTCGGTGTCTTTGTAGTCCTGAAACATGAAAGAGACCGGATGGATCGACGCAATCGACGCGTCGACAAGAAAGCTGGAGAGTATATGGGCGATAGTGTCGTTTCCGATATTCAAAATCGTCTGCGGGATATTCAGATCGGCAAGCAGATCCAGTATGCCCAGATTAGCGGTCGTGAATCTTTCGTCTATATCACCCCATCGGGAGAGATCTCTGAACGCCTCCGCTGTCTCCATGGATATGTGTATCTCCTTGTCGCGAGAAAGCAGTCTTGCTGTCTCCTCGATTTCGGATGCCTTTTTTACCTTGGATATTCGCACAGCGTCGAAAGAGAGATCGTTCAAAAACGATATCTCCTCCCTGCCTCCTTCGTCCAGAGGATTGATCCTGACGACTATCGCACTGCTCGAGTGTTTCATATTGGACAGAAAAAGACCGATGTTTATCAAGGCCTCCTTTTTTCGAGATGGAGCGATGGCATCTTCGAGATTGAGCGTCAGAACATCGGCATCCATCTCATCTATTCGATTCATGTGTTTGAGATTCAGCGGATTGACCATCATGTTGGATCTGTGTCTGTTGTGAGCACACGCTTTCTTGCTGAAGCTTCCAAAGTGTCTTAATCTCTCTTTTTCATTCATTGCCATAAAAATATCGGTTTTTTCAAAAATCATATCGTTGTCTCGCCAAAGTTCACTCCTGGACTGCTCAAATACGATTTTGGGTTCTATGGGCAGTCGGCATCCCAAATTGTAACACAATAGTAATAGTGAAGATGAATATGGAGAATTTTTAACTTCTATAATACACAGCTACTGCTATAATAATCAAAATTTTCGAGCAAGGATCAGATGAGTATGGAACTGAATGATGTCAAGATTTACGAATACGATGCAGTAGTGGTCGGAGCGGGTCTTGCTGGGCTTGCGGCGGCAAAGGAGCTGAAGGAGGCCGGCAAAAAGGTTGCCGTCATTACCAAGTTGCATCCACTGCGCAGTCATTCAGGAGCGGCGCAGGGAGGTATCAACGCCGCTCTTGGTGAAGGGGATACGACAGAGCTGCACGAGTTCGATACTGTCAAGGGTAGCGATTATCTCGGTGATCAGGACGCGATAGAGTTGATGTGCAGCAGCGCGCCGGAAACAATCAGATGGGCAGAGAGAATGGGAGCCGTTTTTTCAAGAAAAGATGATGGCACCATTGCCATCAGACCATTCGGGGGACAGTCTAAGCCAAGAGCGTGTTACGCGGCTGATCGTACAGGCTTGACACTTTTGCAAACTATCTACGAGCAGGCGTTCAGAGCCGGCATAGAGGTTTTCGACGAGTGGTATGCGGCAGATATACTCTATGAGGATGGTAAAGTCAAGGGGGTCGCAGCGTTCAACCTGCGAAATTCAGAACCGGCTATATTCAATGCCAAGGTCACGATGTTCGCGACCGGCGGTTACGGAAGAGCTTTCAAGATCAACTCCAATGCTCACGCCAATACGGGCGATGCTCTTTCTATAGTGGCTCGTCACGGGCTTCCGCTGGAGGATATGGAGTTTGTTCAATTTCATCCGAGCGGTCTTGGGGGTTCTGGCATATTGATATCTGAAGCCGCAAGAGGTGAGGGCGGCAGGCTTTTTAACAGCGAAGGGGAGAGATTTATGTCCAAATACGCTCCCAATGCAATGGAGCTGGCCTCCAGGGATGTCGTAAGCCGCGCCATTATGCAGGAGATCAGAGAGGGCAAAGGCGTTGGCCCCAACAAAGACGCGGTATATATAGATCTGACCCATCTGCCGAAAGAGACCATCTTGACCAAATTGCCGGAACTCAGAGAGCTGGCTATAACATTCCTTGGTCAGGATATGCTAAAAGAGCCTATCATGATAGCCGCGACGGCCCACTACTCCATGGGTGGTATTCCTGTTACCAAGAGGTGCCAGGTCAAAAAATCTCCTACTGAAACCGTCGAAGGGTTTTATGCTGCCGGGGAGTGCAGCTGCGTGAGCGTCCATGGAGCCAATAGACTAGGAGCGAACTCTCTGCTCGAAGCGCTCTTTTTTGGCCGACAGGCGGGCAGGGCGATGCTGGAGGATATGAATGCCATAGAGTGCGCAAAAGCACAGATCGCTGATGCCAAACGCATGGTCGATGAGTACAACTGGATCAAAAGCAACAATGGTAACGAGAGGGTTTCGGCACTGCGTCACGAATTGCAACAGAGCATGACCGACGATGCGGGTGTGTTCAGAACCGAAGAGTCTCTGGCAAGGCAGAAAGAGAAGCTCAGAGAGCTGCATGAGAGATATAGAAATATACGAATCGACGATAAGTCCAACACCTACAATACAGACCTGCAGGAGGCTATAGAGCTGGGCCACATGCTGGAGTACAGTCTCTTCATAGTCGAAGGCGCGCTCGCTCGCAAAGAGAGTAGAGGTGCCCACTACAGGGAGGATTATACCGAGAGAGACGATGAAAATTTCATGAAACACACATATGCGACAATGAATGAAGACTATACGCTCGATATCGAGTATGGCGATGTCGTTCCAGGCAAGTTTGAACCTCAAGAAAGAAAGTACTAAGGAGCAGTTTGATGAGCAAAAAGAATGAATCCGCCGGACATGGACGCAAGATAACCGTCAAGGCGTTTCGCTTCAATAAAGAGAGCGACTATCTGCCATACTACAAAAGTTATGAAATGGAGGTCGGAAAGGATGAGCTGATCCTCGATCTGCTCAACAGGATCAAGTGGGAGCATGACGGCTCGTTCTCGTACAGAAGAAGTTGCAGACACGGGATATGTGGAGCTTGCGGTATAAAAGTGAATGGGAAACCGGTTCTCTCCTGTAAGCAGAACGCTCACGAGCTA
>CAZYUW010000057.1:0-8870 GCA_964650685.1 uncultured Nitratifractor sp. | reverse complement strand
TATCACTGCGGAGGCGGCAACTCGGCTTTAGCAAGCTCTATCCAGTACGATGCGCCCAATTGAATCAGATCGTCATTGAAATCATATCTACTCGAATGCAGAGGAAAAACATCCCTCCCATCCGAATACTCCGAACCCAACCATACATAGCAACCCTCCGTATGCTGCAGAAAAAAGCTGAAATCCTCCGATCCCATACTTGGGGGGTGTGTCTCGGATACCTCCGCTCCTATCTTGCGCGCCGCGGCTCTCGCGCTCTCGACAACGCTGTTGGAAGTAACGGGATATACTCCATTGTACTCCACATCGACATCTGCTCCGAAACCGGCAGCTATACTATGTGATATCTCCTCTATTCTTCTGCGTATGGCCATCCTGACACCATCGTCGAAACACCTGGCAGAGCCGTGCACAATACAGATATCTGGAATGATGTTAAATGTCGTCCCGCCCTCTATCTTCGTAACGGTTACGACATGGGAACTTGAAGGATCTATATAAAGAGAACTTATGGATTTGATGGCCAGAACTATATGCGAAGCGACCACGATGGGATTTATGGATCGATGTGGCTGCGAGCTGTGTCCAGACCGACCTTTCACGGTAACTGTCCATGTATCTATGGATGCCATTATCGGTCCTTTTTTGATCATGAATCTACCGTACTTTTCCGTCGGATGATTGTGCAGACCGAAAACTCTGTCGATATCGTATCTGTCGAAAAGTCCATCATCTATCAGCTTTTTCGCTCCGGCACCACCCTCCTCGGCAGGCTGAAAAAGCAGATACACCACCCCTCCCAAATCCGGATCATTTTTCAATACCGACGCGGCTGCGAGCAGCATCGTCATATGCCCGTCATGGCCGCAGGCGTGCATAACTCCAGGATTTTTTGAAGCGTATTCCAATCCCGTCTCTTCATCTATGGGCAGAGCATCCATATCGGCCCTGAGCATTATAGCCTGATCCGACACATCCGTGCCTATCCGGGCAATAACACCTGTGCCGGCCAAACCTCTCTCATACTCTATACCCATTCGTTCGAGCTCTTCGCATACGAGAGTCGAAGTTTGGTTTTCTTCATATGCCAACTCCGGCATGGAGTGAAATCTATGGCGAAGATCTACAAAATACTCCTCTAGCTCTTTGGAGAGATATTTTCTCATGCCTGACTCCATTCATTTTTGTCAAAAGAGCGTTCCGCTATCCTCATCGACCCTCTCCGGCTTTCTGACTGGCGGGTGCAATGGATCTATATCGCCTTCGTCAATTTCAGTCGCCGCATCCGAATCTCCTCCCAAATCCACCACCTCCACTTCGCTGTCGGACGAAATCTCCTCCGAACCATTAGAATCCGATGCGACTTGCTTTGGCAAATCGCTGCCCTCCGGCAGTGGAGAAGTCCTGGTGTAAAACTCCGTTTTGCCTTCGTATTCTCCGCGAAAAACCCCTTCGGGAACATCAAACTCTCTCTTGATATCAGGATACAACTTCAAAACAGAGGCGTAAAATCTGGAAAAAGACGGAGCTGCCACAGAACCTCCTGTAGCTTTCTTTCCTATAGGCCTGTTGTTGTCTCTGCCAAACCAGCTTATTGTAGTTATCGTGGGAGAGTAGCCACAAAACCATGCGTCTACACCGTCATTGGTCGTCCCTGTCTTTCCCGCCAGCTCGATCCCTTTGACGGCCGCGTTTCTTCCCGTTCCTCTGCGTATGACATCCTGAAGTATACTTGTCATCAGATAGGCCTGCTCCGGTCTGGTGAAATCGACGATCTCTTTCGGCTTGGTTTCATACAAAACAGCATTCTCTTTGGAAACTATCTTGCTGACCAATCTGGGCTCTATCATATGTCCATAGTTCGAGAACACTGTATATATCTGCGCCATTTTCAGCGGACTTATCCCAAGATTTCCAAGCGCTATCGACATGTCGTTGGGTATGTTTTCCACATCGAGTAACATGAGTCTTTTTCTAATGGTCTCTACACCTATATCGTATACCAGATTGATCGTAGCGAGATTTCTGGAGTGGACAAGGGCCTCTCTGAGAGCTATGAAGCCTTTGAAATCCCTTTCGTAATTTTTTGGCGCCCAGATCTTTCTCTTGCCGTTTTTGTAGTATTGAAATGTTCTGGCAAGATCCGTCAGTTTGCTGGCAGGGTTGTAACCCATATCCAGCGCGGTCTGGTATATAAAAGGCTTGAATGCCGATCCGGGCTGCCTTCTGGTCATTGTAACCCTGTTGAAAGCGCTCTTTTTATAATCGACACCCCCTACCAATGCCAATATATCTCCGGTTTTGTTTTCGACAGCTATCAGAGCTCCGTTGAGTTTCGTTTTGGCCGGATCGTCGCCATAACGCTTGACAAGTCTGTCGAAACCGTATTTGACCGCTTCTCTGCCGGCTTTTTGTATATCGAGATCTATTGTGGTGTATATCCTGTATCCACCGGTGCGTATATCTCCAAATCTACCTTTGAAACGGCGCAACACCTCATCAACTATATACGGCGCCACATTTTGAGTAAGAGATGTTTTATATATTTTGGGAACCTCTTTTATCGCTTTCAGATACTCCTTCTCGCTTATCCATCCAAGCGTCTTCATTCTGTATAGAATGGCGTTTGCTCTGTTGAGTGTTCTTTTGTAGTGTCTTCTCGGATTGTAGTAGCTTGGAGCATTGGGTATACCTACGAGGACAGCGGCCTCTTTCAATGTCAAATCTTCGAGTTTCTTGTGGAAATAACCCTGCGCCGCCGTCTTGACGCCATAATAGTTGTTGCTGTATGATATTTCGTTCAGATATCTTTCTATAATGTCCTCTTTACTGAGAACATTCTCTATTTTTATCGCTAAAATAGCCTCTTTGATCTTTCTGGCAAGTTTCTTTTTGTTGCTCAAGAGTTTGTTTTTTACAAGCTGCTGTGTGAGAGTACTGCCTCCTTCGACGAAACTTCTGGCCTTTATGTCGGCTACTATAGCCCTGATGATCGCATCCGGATTTACACCTTTATGTTCGAAAAAACGGGTATCTTCTGTAGCAATAAGGGCTTCTATCAGATAGTTTGGAAACTCATCGAATCTGGCATAGAGTCGATGGCGCTTTTTAAATACATATGCCAGTCGTTTGCCGTTTCTGTCCATAATTTCACTCGATACTTCGGGAGAGTAGTTGATAAGTTGATCCGCGTCGAGCTCAATCTCCTGATAAGCATATATGAAAGCTCCAAAAAGCGCTGTCAGGAAGATAATTCCCAGTATGATGGAAACTTTGATAAGATGACTGATCACGATCTGAACTCCCTGCTTGCAAAACTGGCGCTTATGAGCTCTTTGGTATAAGCCTGCGAGGGATTACCGAGCACCTCCTCGCTCTGACCGCGCTCCACTATCGTACCATTTTTGATAATCAGACACTCTTTGCAGATTTTCGCGGCCAGATTTATATCATGGGTGACAAACACCATTTTGAATGCGAATTTTCTCTGTAATTGTACCAGAATTTCGGCAATCTCGTTACGCATATGAGGATCCAGAGCCGTTGTCGGTTCATCCAAAAGCAGGAGTTTTGGGTCGCTGCTGAGAGCCATAGCGAAAACAACTCTCTGAAGCTGTCCACCACTGAGCATGGGTGGATACCTGTTAAATATCTCCCATGGCAGATTGAGTATCTCAAAAAGTTCTCTGGCTTTATGCTCGCTACAAAACCACTGCTTGGAAATCCTGCTCATGGGAGAGAGGGCGGTAAATGGATTTTGGGGTACGAAAGCAACGGTATCGCCTCTGATCAAATCGAACGGCGCAGCAATCTCCATCTCTGCATTCAGGTTCGACGGCAGCATACCTATCAGCGCCTTCAGGGTCAGAGATTTTCCGCTACCGCTTGGTCCGACAAGCGCGACAGAACTATCGACTTCGAAAGATATGTCGACAAGCACTCTGCTCCCCTCTTTTATGACAAGTTTATGGCAACGCACTTTTGATCTCCAAGATAGATTCCAACAATCCACGCAGCTGTTTCGAACTGCAACCGAGTCTCGGTATCACTCTGAGTATGGGCCTGAGTACCGTTGGTCTTCTGATGGCTCCCACGACGAAACCTCTATCCATAAGTTTTTCGGAGATCGACATAACCTCTTTGTCGCTTCCGCACTCTATTGGTATTATCATCGACTCTCCGGTATTACCGAGATAATTCCCGAGTACTTTTTTGCGTTTTTCGATACGCTCTTTGAGTTTTGCTGTATGCAAAGAGATATATTCGATATTTACCAATGCCAAAGCCGTATCGAAAAGAGAAAGAGCTGTCGAGTATATGACCGGCTTGCCTCTGTTTTCGAGATATCGTATTATCTCTTTTGACGCAAGTATATATGAACCGTAACTTCCATACGCTTTTCCAAGCGTACCCATCTTGATATGATTACAGCGAGGCTCTATGCCATAATGATCGAAAATACCCAGCAACGAACTTCCAATCACTCCCGAACTGTGAGCTTCATCCACCAGCAGTAGAGCGCCATATCTGTCGGCGATATCGAATATCCCGCGATCCGCGAGATCTCCACTCATGGAATAGACCCCTTCTATGGCTATCAAAACCCTTTTGGCCGAAACGCTTTCGAGTCGTCTCTCGAGATCTTTTGGATCGTTGTGGGCAAAAACAGAAACTCTTCCGCCAAGGATCGAAGCGGCCAATATCCCGCTGGCATGGAACTCCTCGTCTATCAGGAGTGTGTCTCCTTTTCTCACCATGGACTCGATGAGGGTGATATTGGATAAAAAACCGCTGCCTGTCACTATAGCGGCCTCGAAACCGTTCAGCTCGGCCAATTTCTCCTCAAGCATACGATGCAGAGGATGATAACCATTGACAAGCATACTGGCTTTGGGGGCGAAACGACCATAAGAGCACAACAGATCGTACGCTTTGGAACAGGACTTTTTTCTGTGCGCCAGACCGAGATAGTCGTTGGATGCGAAATCAAGTAAGTTTTCGTCCACGATTCTTCTTTTTCTGAAACGATTCGATCTTTTCAGCGCTGCCAACTCCCTGTCGAAATACACAGCTATATCTCCAGCCAGGGCAAAATCTTCTCTATCTGCAGTCCCATGGCGGTACTCTCCAGACCATCCACCTCCAGTATGTACGCTTTACAGAACCCCTCCACCATGCACGCACCTGCCTTGCCTTCCCACTCTCCACTCTCAAGAAACGCTCTCATATCATCCTCATCAAATGGAGCGAAGCTGTAGTGGGTCGATGACAGATCTACGAAAAGATATCGAGAACAGTTCAAATGGACGCATGTCGATATGGATATCCTGGCTCCACTCAGAAGTCTTAGTGACTCTTCGGCCTCTTTCATGTTTCCGGCTTTCCCGAGAACAGCTCCATTCGGCCCTTCTATAACCGTATCCGCCGTAAGCAACTGGGTGTTGACGCCAAAAATCGACTTCGCCAGCTCCATCTTGCCTTTCGACGCGAAATAGGCCAAAGAAGCGGCACTGGTCGACACTATAGCCTCTTCATCGAAATCAATAGGCGACGGGACGAAATCGATACCGGCCTTTTCCAGAATCGCCATACGAGTCGACGAAGCAGAGCACAATCTCAACAAAACTACTCCTTGTATTCGTAAATACCTGAAAATGTATTATACCATTGCGCACTCTTCATCCTGTCCAGGTTATATTTAATGCAATATTATATCTTCGAGAGTTCGTTTAGGTAGATGGTGCAGGTCTTTGGAGTCTCTATAGTATTTTATATCCGATTTGTCTGTCATCTCTTCGAGCACAATCTCCTCACCGGGTATTCCAAAAGAGATTACAAACAATACCTCCAGACTCTCCGGTATCTTCAATATTTTCGAGAGAGCACCCCTGTCGCAGGAGGCAATTATACAGCTGCCAAAACCTTTTTCCATCGCGCCAAGGCGGATACTCTGCGCCGCTATTCCAGCATCTATAGCGAAATTTTCGCCTATCGATCTGTCACCGAGCACTACAATATACGCTTCAGGTCTCTCTTCTGCTGACGGTCCTTCCCACTCCTGTAGATATCCCGCCCACGACAGCGTATCGAAAATTTTTCCATTCATCTGCCTGTCACAGGACAAACAATATTTGAGCGGTTGAAGATTCTGCGCCGAAGAAGAGAGACGCGCCAGATCGACAAAACTTTTCAACACTTCTTTGTCTATCGATGCTCCACTTTCATATCTCCTGTAGCAGCGATTTCTGTAAACAAGTTCATATAACCCCATTTAAACTCCATAACGCGAAATATTCTGTCAAAGTTTCATCATATCCAATGTTTATACACATAATATCGAAAATGTATCTCTAAAAAATGACTCGACCGCAAACTATGGAACAATGCGAAAAAGAAATATATTTTTTCATACAACAAATTGAAACAATATGATATACTCTTTGAAAAAAGGAGGGAGCCAATGGATTTTGGTGATATTTTCGAAATGGGAGCCGGATTGATCAAAAGCAACAGCGACAAAGCCACGGATCGCATAGACAGCTCCGTGATCATGAACGCTTTCATGCATCTGTTCGGCTCTTCTGGCCGAAAAACTTCAGCTGCCGAAGTCATAATGGAAAGCATAATGGGCAATTTGACATCAGGCGGTAAAATGATGGAGATAGTATCGTCATGGATAGGCAGCGGAGAAAACAGAAAGATTGAACCGGACGAAGTGGAAGAGTTGTTAGGCAGTGAAAAAATCGGGATTTTCGCTGAAAAACTGGGTATAGACACAGATAGCGCCAAAAGAGCCCTGGCTGATTCTCTGCCACAGATGATCGATCACGCGACACCAGATGGAGAAACAGACAGCATCCGGCAGATGCTCTCAAAAAGCGGCGCCATGGAGATGCTTGGGAAGTTTTTTTCCTGAAATATCTCTCTCTACTACAGAGCCTCTACCTGTCACTATTTTTGACAGGTGGACAATAGCTCCGTGCTCTTATGAGCGTATCTCTGGTTTTCTCAAGGGTTTTTGACGAGAGATTGGAATCTTTCATTTCGCCTATGGCATTTTGAAGATAACTCATGGCCGCATCGTACTCTAGATATCTGTAATCTTTTTTCATCTTGCTGTCTATCGGGTATCTGGAGCGTATTTTATCTATACTCTCATTCCAGTAAACTACAACTTTTATGGGGTATTTCACTCTGATATCTCCGCCTTCGCTCTCCCACTGCCACCACTCTTTACCGATAACTTTTTCGGCCAGAATCTGAGGACCGAAAGCCTCGTATGGAAAAACGAGTTCTCTCGCTCCGACGACAGTAACCATTGCTGACAAAATGATCAAAATGCCATATTTATAACTTCGTTTCCTCATCAGCTCTCTTCCTTTTCGCTCAAGACAACCTTTGAGAAAGATAATCCTTCGCGGCCTTCATCGCATCGGAGACTCTGGAAATATCTTTTCCACCTGCCTGGGCGAAATCGGGACGCCCACCCCCGCCTCCACCTACGATTGGCGCGATCTTTTTGATCCACTCTCCGGCACTGATCGATGTATTTTTGCTCCCGGCGGCCAACATAACTTTGTCATTTTTTTTCATAAAAAGCATTACTACCACTCTTTCATAACGATTTTTGATCTCGTCTATCATCTTTTTGATATCGCCGACATCCACTTCGTCCACCACAACTGTCACATCTTCTATCGTATCGACTTTCAACTCTTTGGAACCTCCGCTTAAAGCCCGATCCAGCTCCGCGCCGAGATCTTTTATCCTCTCTTTGAGCTTGCGAACACCTGATAAAACATCGCTGCTTTTAAGTTCGCTCATCAATTCGGCCCTTTCGCTTCTCAAAGACTCTACAACTTTCAGCGCCGCCTTGCCACACACGGCCTCTATGCGTCTGACACCGGCGCTGACACCGCTCTCTTTATTGATAATGAAGAGTCCTATCTCCGAGCTGTTGGATACATGTGTACCGCCGCACAACTCTATCGATGCAGCCCCAAAGCCTACAACCCTCACCTCGTTACCGTACTTTTCCCCAAAGAGTGCCATAGCGCCTGCTTTTTTGGCATCCTCTATCGACATCGTCTCTATTTTGACTGGCAACGCGCGATCGACCATTTCGTTGACCCACTGCTCCACCTTTTCTATCTCTTCGGCAGTGAGTGCTCGAGGATGTGAAAAATCAAACCTCAATCTGTCCGCCTCCACAAGAGAACCGGCCTGAGCCACATGCTCTCCCAAAATATCTCTGAGTGCCGCGTGCAACAGGTGGGTCGCACTGTGATGCTTTTCTATCTGGCGACGCTTATCGTCGACGACGGCTTCGACCTTTTCGCCAACGCGCACGATATTGCCGTCCGTATCCACCAGAGACAGATTCAGATCGTTGAACTTTTTTGTATCGAGCACCTTGATATTGGGGCCTCCATCATCGACCACCAGCTCTCCGACATCTCCTGTCTGACCTCCGGACTCGGCGTAAAACGGAGTCTCTTCAAGCATTATCCAACCCATTCCACTCAAACTCTCGGTCTCTTTGTAGTCTGCATCCAAAAGGGCTTTGATATGTGTTTCGCAAGAGTTCATCTCATATCCGACAAATCTATTGGGACCATATTTTTCAGCGATCTTTTTGAAATCTCCGCTGATGGAAATATCACCGCTTCCTTTCCATGAAGCCCGGGATTTGGCTTTTTGCTGGGCCATCTTCTCTTCGAAAGCGGATATATCCAGCTCCATGCCTTTGTCTCTGAGCATATCCTGTGTAAGATCCAGGGGGAAACCATAGGTATCATAAAGACGGAAAGCCACCTCTCCGCTGAATATTCCGTCGGAGCATCTCTGAAGTTCATCGTTGAAAAGTTTGA